>CALQOD010000027.1 GCA_943332105.1 Chitinophaga pinensis
ACTACTCTGACTGGGGCTCTTTCAGCTTTAATGCAAGCAGTCAGATTAAGTTTAAAGTTGTAACCATCGATGGTTCTCTTCGCGTTACACATCCAGAAATAAACTGGAAAGACCCTCAATCGATTGTTAACGGTTTAAACCTTCAATTATAAAAAAATCCCGGGTATCACACTCGGGATTTTTTATTTCTTACTTTTTATTTAGTCGCATCAGTTCTTGATCATCTTTGAAAAGGATAAGCTGTTCCTTTAGTTGCTTATTTTGTTTTGTCGTTTTAATTTGAAAATGATTCGCGCTTTTTGCTTGTTGAACAAATTCGCCATATAGTTGCGGATTACATTGCACATCCGTTCTCCCTAGCACATTCAATAAAACAAAATCATCATGTGCTGTATAAAGTCCATAGGCAGTATCGCATTCACAGCTTAAATAAAGAGCGTTGTCTTCTGAAAAAATTTCCATTGCAAACATTCGTAAGCTATCTGTTTCAGTAATCGTTTTATTATTTAGAGTTGTAAGGATCCATTTTTTATCCTCAAGTTTAGTAGCTCTTCCAAAAGGATCTTGCTTTCTTGTTTTACAAGAAGCAATTAATGCAAGAATAAATATATATAGAAAAATGTTTTTCATGGTTATTCTTCAAAAGATTCTAAAATGGTTTTAACTTCTTCATCTGTGGCTTTAAGCTTTTCCTTACAAAGCTTTATTAATTCATTAGCACGCTTAACCAATTTTGCTAGTTGATCAATTCCAACCTCGCCCCCTTCAAGTTCTTCCAAGATTTGTTCTAATTCGGCTTTTGCTTTGTCGTATGTAATTTTATCTGCCATCTTTTTATTTCGTTTTTTTGCTTTTAAATCTACCCTTAAACACAACAGTTTCTACTTCTGCCCCCAAAGGTACTTCTTTCGGATCAAAAACAAGTTGGTCATTATATAATGTATAACTAAACCCTCGCATTAAAATATTGTAAGGGTCCAACATATTGTTTTTCATTTGCGCGAGGCGCAAATAATTTTCTTCTCGATTGGTCACAAAATTTGTTTTGTTTTTTAATTCAGTATGATCAAACAATAATTGATTTTTATTTTTCAACAGAATAGAGTCGACAAATAGTCGAATTTTATCTTTTGTGTGGCTCAAATTGCTGTTTTCACTTATAATTTCTTGGGTAATTATTTGCTTCATCACGCGGGCGAGATTATCAAAAAAAGATTTTTCATCCTGCACTTTTTCCGATACATAAGAGCTAATAGCGTTCATTAATTCAGAAACTGTTTCTTCCTCCGACTCAATACATAGATTTGCATACGCATGAATACCATCACGCAGATAATCGATGTGCTCTTTAAATGAATTGGCGTGTTGTATGATGAAATCGGCTACAGCGGTAGGTGTTATTAAGTTAAGATTCGCCACTTCATCTACTACAGAAACATCTGCTGTATGTCCGATACCTGTAAGAATGGGCAAGTTAAAGTTTGCTACTTCGTAAGCTAAAAGATAATCGTTATAGCAACTTAAACTTGATGTTTGTCCACCACCTCTCACAATAACTACCGCATGTAAATACGGATAACATGAATGATTTTTTATTTTATTTAATGCGGAGATTATATCAGAAGGCGCATTATCTCCTTGCATTAAAGAAGGAAAAAGTTTGGTATGAAAAACGACTCCGAATTTATTCTCGTTAAGTTTAGTTGTGAAATCCTTAAATCCATCTGCATCTGCGGAAGATATCACTGCAACGTTTTGTATTACGGAAGGAAGCTCTTTTTGCTTATTTAAAAAATAAACCCTTTCTTGTTTCAGTTTATCCACCGTCTTTTTACGTTCGATGGCAATTTTTCCTAAGGTGTAAGCAGGATCGATATCATGAACAATAAGGCTCATTCCAAATCGCTCATGAAACTGCACTTCAACTTTACAAAGAATTTCCATGTTTTCTTGCAACTCGTTTCCTGTTTCTGAAACAAATCGATGATGAAGCATCGAAAAGTTGCTGGACCAAACCATTGCCTTAAACTCCGCTTTAGGCTGGGTGCTGCGATCATCTTTTTCGCCAAGCTGTAAATAACAATGTCCCTTATTAATCTTTAATCCAAGTATTTCCGCCGAAACCCAATACCTTTCCATCGAAAAATTCTTTCGAAAAACTTCTGTAATTTCTTTAGCCAAATCAGAAAGGCGAATGATGTTTTTGTCCATTGTTGCGAAAAACAGTTGTTTAACTAATTATCTGTTAAGTGGTAGTCCCGAGCAGAATCGAACTGCTATCTAGAGTTTAGGAAACTCCTATTCTATCCGTTGAACTACGGGACCATCGAGTCAAGGATTGCAAAGATAAAAATTAGGAGAGAGGTATCTGAAAAAATCAAAACATATATCAATGAAAAAGCCCTGAGATTATCAGGGCTTTATTACTATTTAATGTGTTTACTTAAAAATTTATTACTGCAAATTGCTTTTCCAGGCAGCTTCCATTGTTGGCCATTTAGCTCCCAGAGCAGCAGGCTTTAATAACATTTGCCATTTCAACAAAAGGCTGTTATACATTTTAAAATCAATTTCATCATTAATTGAAGAGGCAATCTTTTTTGCCGCCTCTATATTATCTGATTTATAGGCTTCGGCCGGTGTAGACATCATGACTACTCGCATATTGTTGTACAATTCACCTTTCCTATGGCAATCGCCCAACATGCCAATTGTGTTTTTAAGCATAGTAGTATCGAGCTTTTTAAAGTTCGATTTTAACATTGCCTTTACAATTTGTGTTGTTGCAAGTTTCGATTTATTGTTTGCACTCACCATATCGACCGTTTCGTCGATTGCTTTTGGCGGCGATACCATTTCCTCGCGATCTCCATTTTGGTTTGTTTGAGAATAACCCAATGTTGTAATCAAACATAGTGAGGCAATAAATAGTGTTTTTTTCATTTTATCAGTGTTTTTCTTAAAATCGTTTTTATTTTATGCTAGCTAAATTACTACATTTTAAATTATTTTGGAAGTTTTTAGTAGGATTATTTTGTAAATCGTAATCATAAATAGCAATTTGACTATTTGAACATAATAAGTTTTTAAAAATCAATTTTATTTCCATAATTTGCGTTTCAAATAAAAAATTATGAATTACAATCGCTTAGTGTTTTTATTCTGCTTATCAATTATTTCGAATTTGTCGTTAGCACAAATTAATTTGCGTAACCACGCAGCATCGGTAGAAGAAAACAACCAATTAATTCTTCGCTTATCATCAGAAGAAAAACAAAGTTTTAATCCGACAAAAGCCGAGGCCTCACTTGGATTGTCTGATAACACATCCTTTGATTTATTATCTAAAGAAGATGATTCAAGGGGGATTTACTATCGTTATAAGCAAAGAATTAACAATGTTCCCGTAGAAAATAGCATGTTGATTGCCCATACACAAAATGGCCTTTTAACTGTCCTAAGCGGAAATATTATTACTTCAACCGAATCTTTCAGCAACAGAACTACTGCAACTATTACTTCGAATGTAGCTATTCAAATTGCAACAGGTCTTGTTCATGCAAAACATTATGCATGGGAAAATGATCAAGAAAGCAATGACGAAATCAGGAAAGCAAATGCACCATCTGCTGAGCTTGTATGGTATTGCTCTGACAATTATTTAAATCCTCAAAATCTTGTTTTGGCTTATAAGGTTGTTATTTATGCTACTGAACCTTTAAGTAGAGCAGCTTATTATTTAGATGCTAATTCAGGTTCTTTAATAGGTAAAAAGGACATGCTTTATTTTGTTGATGCTGTTGGTACGGCTACAACTGCATATAGCGGAACACAAACAATTCATAGCGATCTTAATGGAACGTCTTACCGTTTGCGTGATTTAACAAAGGGAAATGGTATCATCACTCTTCATGGTGAAACTACCGCACATGCTGATTATACAAGTGCAACTGCTAACTGGGCATATACTACC
This sequence comes from Chitinophaga pinensis, assembly GCA_943332105.1. Classification (GTDB taxonomy): domain Bacteria; phylum Bacteroidota; class Bacteroidia; order AKYH767-A; family OLB10; genus CAINEC01. The sequence continues at coordinate 3,974 of CALQOD010000027.1, forward strand.
AACGATAAATATGCATTGGATGCACACTATGGTGTTTCACAAACTTATGATTTCTATTTCTCGAACTTTAATCGTAATAGTATTAATAACGCAGGATTTGCTTTAACTAGTTATGTAAACGAAACAACCACTACCAATAATGCTTATTGGGATGGATCTATCATGCACTATGGCGTGCGTTCTACTAATGGCGCTGGAATCACAGCTATCGATGTTATAGCTCACGAATTAACGCATGGTTTAACTCAATATACATCCAACTTAAATTACAGTTATGAGTCAGGTGCTATTAATGAAAGTATGAGTGATATTTTTGGTAAGGCTGTTCAGTTCTGGTCGAAGCCAACCGATATCAATTGGTTATTAAGCAACGATATGAATTGGGGTATACGCAATATAGCTACACCAAAAACGTATAGCCAACCAAATTGCTACCAAGGTGCCTACTGGTATACAGGAACTTCGGATAACGGTGGTGTACATACGAACTCTGGTGTAGGCAATTTTTTCTATTACTTATTAGTTAATGGTGGAAGCGCAACAAACGATAAAGGAAATGCATATAATGTGACAGGATTAGGTCTAACAATATCGAATGCTATAATTTACAGAAGTGAAACCGTTTACTTAACCCCTACTTCTAACTATGCTGCATGGAGAACAGCTTGTATTAATGCGGCTACCGACTTATACGGAGCTGGATCTGTAGAAGTAAATCAAGTAATGAACGCTTGGTATGCTGTAGGTGTTGGTGTACAAGGAGCAACTGGAACTTGTAGCACAGCATCTGGTTTAATAGCTTCGTCTATCACAGATACAACTGCTACTGTTAACTGGACAGCTGCAACAGGAGCTGCATCATATTCTTTACAGTATAAAACAAATGCAGCTACTACATGGACAACAATCAATACTACTAATACTTCAGCAAACTTAACAGGATTAATTGCTGGTACAGTATATAATTTCCAGGTACGATCACAATGTACTGCTGGAGGTGCTTCCTTATATAGTGCTGCTGTAAACTTTACAACTACAGGAACAAGTCCAATTAGTTATTGTGTATCGAAGGGAGCCAGCGTTACAAGAGAATACATTAATAAAGTAGCCATTGGTACTATTAGTAATACAAGTGGAAGCAATGCGGGTTATGGAAACTTTACCAATTTAACTACAAGTCTAACAGGTGGCGTTACCGTTACAATTGTTTTAACTCCTGGATATGTTTCAAATTCTAGAAAAGAATACTGGAATGTATGGATTGATTATAATAAGAATGGTTTGTTTACGGATGCTGGAGAAAAAGTAACCTTCGGAAATGCAACAGGTGCTTTAACAAAAACTTTCGTTGTTCCAACAACTGCTTTAAATGGAACAACACGTATGCGTATTCAAATGCAATATAATGCATATCCTTCAACATCTTGTACAACCTATACTTCAGGAGAAGTGGAAGACTATACAGTTAATATTGTTGGTAACGTAGCGTTTAATAGAGTTGCGGAAAATATCAGCAACTATGTATTATTCCCTAATCCTACATCTGATGTTATTCACTTAAATATGATTGCTGAAAAATCTGAAAGTAAAAACTTCAGCATTTATAATAGTGTTGGACAATTACAATATGCAGTTAATTATTCTCTGATAGAAGGTATGAACTACGTAGAGTTTAATACTTCAGAATTAGAAAAAGGTATTTATATTTTAAAGATTGATGGCGAACAACCAAAAACAATGCGCTTCGCTGTTCAACGTTAATCGTAAAATTGATTCATAAAAAAGCCCTGTAGTAAATTCTACAGGGCTTTTTATTTATATCATAATAATTTACTTTTCTAAAATACTTTCAATATTTGGTAGAAAATACAATTCGCTTTTCATCACCTTTCCGTCCTCTCTGTAAATTGGTTTTCCGTCCGCATCCAGCTTACTCATATTTGAGCGATGAATCTCTTCAAACACTTCAACAATCTTATGCTGCAATCCGTGAGAAATAATTGTTCCGCATAAAATGTAGAGCTTGTCGCCTAAGGCATCTGCAACCTGCACTAAGTCGTTATTTTTTGCAGCCTCTAAATATTCATCATTCTCTTCGGCCATTAATCGATGTCGCAGGTTGATGGTTTTTTCGTCTAATGTTGCAATAGGTTCTGATTTATGATCAATGCCAAAAGAAGTATGAAATTCTTTTACCGCATTCATGATTTGATGGAAGTCAGACATAGTATTATTTTTTGATGAATGAATAGTTGCTCGTTATTTTGTTTTCTGTTACATTGATGAAATATTTTCCCTTCGGATAGTTTGATAAGCCTGCTATTGTATTTCCGTTAAATGAGTTATTCACTTGAAGTTGTTTTCCGCTTGCATCGAAAATGATAAATGATGCATTATTCAAAGGTTTCGTAAAATAGATCTCATCCTTCACAGGATTAGGATAAATACTATTTGTTACACCTTCATTTTCGTTAACACCGGTAACAGATACGTATGCTCTGATTGGAACTTGAACCGTGGTATTTAACGAATTACCATTCAAGATAAAATTCATGTTGCCGGAAAAAATTCCAAGTGTTGCGTTGTTCAGTTCAACATCAATGGCTGCAGACTCGCCAGGTTGAATTGTCGCATTTACCCCTGAATTATTCGCAAAGGTTAATTTGTTATTAGGATTTAATGTTAGTCCTGAAACTGTGATAACTTGATTACCATCATTTACAATCCAGAAACGATATACATTTGGAACGCCACCATTGATTAATCCATAATTGATAGTGTCCTCAGGCAAAAGAAAGGTATTGTTTGATGGCGCTGAAGAGAAATTAGAAATAGAATTTATGCGTTCTAAAAATTGTGGATAATCGATAAACGGATTTCTGTTTTTTTGGTAGGTATAAATATCATTACATCTTCTTCGCTCTGCTTGGGTGGGGGCAAATGTTTTATGCCACTGACGCAAAATTTGTTCTTGATTATCTAGATAACTGCTGTAATTCTGATAGCGGGTGACAAAATAAAACATCGCACGTGCAACATCTCCTTTATGTAAATCGCGTGGTTCAAAGGTGTTAGTATTTTGATCAAACTTACTTCCACCAACGCTCCAGGTAGGATTCGTTACAACTCCAAAAGGATAATTAGATCGTTTGTTATTCGCCGATTCATCCGTTGGAAATAAATGAAACATATCCGATCGCATTGGCTCCATAGATGAAAACAAACTTTGTGGAAAAGTATGTTCAGTATTAAAGTTATAATATGGGTCGGCTATATTCTGACATTGTACTCTATCTACATACCCAACTATTTGTCTTCCTGTATACACACACTCAATTGTATTTTGCGCAGCTCCCTGACCGTTAGTAGCCTGATTATCGATGATCATAAACATGGTATCACGAGCGCATGGAGATGGAGCGGGGAATGGAGCAGAATATCCGAGCGAGCGATACCCTTGTCCGGTAATTACTTTCAGCGCCTGTTTCAAACTTTCTTCTTCTAAATTTTCAGTCGTATCGTAATACGCATTCGAATAATGTCCTTGTCCTCTTAAATCAACACGTACATCTCCTTTAGGTCCGTCCGTTCTGATTATCATTTCACAATTATGATTAATATTATGTGAAGGATAGAAACGCACCCAGATTCCAACTGCTGCACCTGGAGCTAAAGAATATTGTTGAGGATTAACAGAAAATACTGGAGCACCATAGGTTTTCGTAAACAGGTAATCAAATACTTTTACCGTGTATGCATTATTGTTAGTGAGCCACACCTGTTGACTATCCACAGACAATTCATCTACACTTCCAAAAACTAATTGTGAAGGCCACACCTGTAACGTTTGTGCCTTAACGAAGTTTGCAATTAATAACAATGCAAACAATACTAAGCTTATTTTCTTCATTAAGCGATGGTGCTTCCGTTAGTTGTTTTTACAGAGGGCTGAACAAATATCAATTTACCGTGCTCATCTTCTGCCATTAAGATCATTCCGTTCGATTCAATTCCTCTTAATTTACGAGGAGCTAAGTTTGCAAGTAATGTTACTTGTTGTCCAACGATCTCTTCTGGTTTAAAATGCATTGCAATTCCTGATACAACTGTTCGTTGATCAATGCCTGTATCTATTGTAAGCTTTAATAATTTATCGGTCTTCTCTACTTTTTCAGCAGCGATGATCGTTCCAACACGTAAATCTATTTTAGCAAAATCATCATACGTACTGGTTTCCTTCAAAGGCTTTTGTGCTGAAGCTTCTTCTGCTATTGCAGATTCTTGCTCGGCGGAGTCGATTTTTGCTTGCTGAGCGGAGTCGATTTTTGCTTGCTGAGCGGAGTCGAAGCAAGCTTCTTCATTTGCTTTTTTAGAAGCCATTAGTTTATCAATCTGCTGTTGCACTGCCTCGTCTTCTATTTTATCAAACAACAATGAGGCTGTGCCTAATGAATGTCCTGATTGCATTAGATTTCCTGTAAACGCATTCGTCCAATCGTAATGAGATATATTCAACATGCTTCTGATTTTCTCTGCAGTAAATGGCAGGAAGGGTTCACACAATGAGGCTAGTGCTGCAGTAATCTCTAATGAAATATTTAAGATGGTTTCTACGCGAGCGACATCTGTTTTATAAAGCTTCCACGGTTCTGTGTCTGCTAAGTATTTATTTCCTACGCGTGCTAAATCCATCATGTTTGCAAGCGCTTCACGGAAACGATATTTTTCTAGGCTCTCTTTCACATGATTTGAAATTGTAGCTGTTGACGCTAAACAAGCTTGGTCCATTTCATTTAATGTACCTCGTGCAGGAACTTTATTCTCAAAATATTTTCCTGTTAACACCAACGTTCTATTCACGAAGTTTCCAAGTACTGCAACTAATTCATTGTTGTTTCTATCTTGAAAATCTTTCCAGGTAAAATCGTTGTCTTTTGTCTCTGGTGCAGTAGCACATAAAACATAACGAAGCACATCTTGCTTGTCTTTGAAATCAATTAAATATTCATGCAACCAAACAGCCCAGTTTCTAGATGTAGAAATTTTATCTCCTTCTAAATTTAAAAATTCGTTCGCAGGAACATTTTCAGGAAGGATATAGTCGCCATGAGCTTTTAACATCGCTGGGAAAATGATACAATGAAAAACGATATTGTCTTTCCCAATAAAGTGAATCAGTTTCGTGTCCTTGTTTTTCCAGTAATTCTCCCAATCATTCGGTAATAATGCTTTCGTAGCAGAGATATATCCGATAGGTGCGTCAAACCAAACATACAATACTTTTCCTTCGTTGCCTGAAATTGGAACTGGCACTCCCCAATCTAAATCACGCGTAACCGCTCTTGGCCGTAATCCTTGATCTAACCAGCTTTTACACTGACCAAAAACCGACTTCTTCCAATTATCTTCTTTGCTCATCAACCATTCGTTCAACCACTCATTTTGCATTTTGTCGAGTGGAAGGTACCAGTGTTTTGTTTTCTTCAATATAGGCGCTTTACCACTTAGTTGTGAGTGTGGGTTTATTAATTCATTCGGACTTAAACTCGTTCCGCACTTTTCACATTGATCGCCATACGCACCAGGGTTTGCACATTTAGGACAAGTACCCGTGATGTAACGATCAGCCAAAAACATATTCGCTTCTTCATCAAAATACTGTTCGCTTTCTTCCTCTGTAAAAAGGCCATCATCATATAACTTTTTGAAAAATCCTGAAGCTGTTTCATGATGTACAGAATCAGAAGTACGATGATAGATATCGAAGGAAATTCCGAATTCTTTAAAAGCATCGCGCATCATCGCATTGTATTTATCGACTACTTGCTGAGGTGAGATACCATCTTTCTTTGCACGAATAGTAATTGGAACTCCATGTTCATCACTTCCACAAATAAACTTTACATCTCTGTTCATCAAACGTAAATAGCGCACATAGATATCAGAAGGTAAATAACAACCTGCTATGTGGCCAATATGCAAAGGACCGTTCGCATAAGGCAGGGCTGCTGTAACTAAATATTTTGACATTCTTCTCTTATTTTCTCTGCAAATTTACTTTTTCCCTGTCACTTTTAACGTTGGATAAGAGAGTATTTTTATTCACACATCGGGGTTTCTCTTTAATTTTCTGATGTATTGATTTACTTTCGTGGCACTATGAAAACAATTCCTCCGTTTCTGCAGCCTGGTGACTGTATTGGTATTTGTGCTCCTGCCCGTAAAGTTTCTCCCGAAGAGATGAAAGATGGAATTGACTGGCTTGTTGCACAAGGATTTCAGGTTAAAGTAAGTCAGTACCTCTATGGCGAAAATCATCAGTTTTCTGGTACCGATGAAGAAAGAGCTGCCGATTTACAATCATTGATAGATGATCCCAAGGTAAAGGCGATTATTTTTGCCAGAGGTGGTTATGGGTGTGTGCGCATAGTAGATAAAATTGATTTTTCTTCGTTGGAAAAAAATCCAAAATGGCTGATAGGATTCAGTGATGTAACGGTTCTTCATTCTCATATGAATATTCATCACAGCATTTGTACGTTGCATGCTCCAATGATGATTAATCTGATGAATGACAAAAGAAATGAAGAGGCTGCTTCTAAAATAATCGATATCATAACGGGCAAGAATATCCGTTATAATGAAGTAACAACAAATTATTTAAATCGCGAAGGTTCTTGTGAGGGAGAATTAGTTGGTGGAAACTTGTCGTTGTTATATTCACTTGCAGGTACCCCAACCGGACTTTCAACAGATGGTAAAATTCTTTTTATCGAAGACCTTGACGAATATTTATATCATGTTGACCGTATGATAATGCAATTGAAAAGGGCAGATAAATTAAAACATTTGAAAGGGCTAATTGTAGGTGGCATGAGTGATATGCGAGACAATGCCATTCCTTATGGAAAATCCGCCATCGAAATTATTGCAGAAGCAGTTGCAGAATATGATTACCCTGTTTGCTTTGATTTTCCTTCTGGGCATATCGACAGAAATCTGCCATTAGTATTGGGTACTGATGTGCTATTAGAAGTAGAAAATGAAGTGACTTTAAACTTTTTATATGAGCCAGCATCTTGAAGTTGGCGCGCAAGGCGAGTTGATTGCGCAAGACTTTCTTAAAAAGTTAGACTATCACATTTTAGAACAGAACTGGCGCTATAAGCACAAAGAAATCGACTTGATTGCGCTCGATAAAAATGACTTAGTGATTGTTGAAGTCAAAACCCGGAGGTCGAAGCGACATGGTGAAACGGAAGACTTTATCAGCTATCAAAAAATCAATTTTTTAGCAGATGCAGCAGGGAAATATGTGGAGCGCTTCAAGCAAGAAGTAAACATTCGATTTGACGTGATTACCATTTATCTTTTAGGAGAAGATGTCGTGGTGGAACATGTGAAAGAGGCGTTTCATCCTTAATTCGTTTAATCGGCTTTTTATTCCGACCTTTGCAGCATACAAAGTACCACATGAAAAAGTCTTTTAAGCCACGTCGCAACGAAGCTGGCAGCGATAAATCAGGAGCAAGAAAAAGGGGGAGTCAGGATAGGCCAGCTGGAAGAACAAGAAGAAACAGTTCCGATAAAAATCAGGAAGAGAAGCCCTCTTCTTTCAAAAGTCGCCGTTCAAATTTCAGCAATTTCGATAATCCGAGGTTTATAAACGACAAAGACAGCGTTTCGAAACAGGCTGGCTGGGATAATTTTGATGCACCGTCCGACAGAAAGCGACCATCAAGAGACAACGACGATAGACCAAAGAGGTCTTTTTCAAGAGACAATGATGATCGTCCGAAAAGAAGTTTCTCAAGTGATAGCGAAGATAAACCAAAAAGAAGTTATTCTCGCGATAATGATGATCGTCCGAAGAGGGCTTTTTCTAGAGATGGCGAGGACAAGCCAAAAAGAAGTTATTCTCGCGATAATGATGATCGTCCGAAAAGAGCTTTTGCGAGAGACAACGACGATAGACCAAAGAGGTCTTTTTCAAGAGACAATGATGATCGTCCGAAGAGGGCTTTTTCGAGAGATGGCGAGGACAAACCAAAGAGAGCTTTTTCGAGAGATGGTGACGACAAACCAAAGAGAGCTTTTTCAAGAGATGGCGACGACAAACCAAAAAGAAGTTATTCTCGCGATAATGATGATCGTCCGAAGAGGGCTTTTTCGAGAGATGGCGACGACAAGCCAAAAAGAAGTTATTCTCGCGACAATGATGATCGTCCGAAGAGGGCTTTTTCGAGAGATGGCGAAGACAAACCAAAAAGAAGTTATTCTCGCGATAATGATGATCGTCCGAAGAGGGCTTTTTCGAGAGATGGCGACGACAAACCAAAGAGGGCTTTTTCAAGAGATGGCGAAGACAAACCAAAAAGAAGTTATTCTCGCGACAATGATGATCGTCCGAAGAGGGCTTTTTCGAGAGATGGCGAGGACAAGCCAAAGAGAGCTTTTTCGAGAGACAATGATGATGGACCGAAAAAGGCGTTCTCAGGAGATAGTGATGAGAAGCCAAAGAGAAGCTATTCTCGTGATAATGATGATCGTCCAAAAAGAAGTTTCTCAAGTGATAGCGAAGACAAACCGAAGAGAGCTTTTTCGAGAGACAATGATGATGGACCGAAAAAGGCGTTCTCAGGAGATAGTGATGAGAAGCCAAAGAGAAGCTATTCTCGTGATGGTGATGATCGTCCGAAGAGAAGTTATAAAAAATCAGCTGAAAGCGAATCAAAAAGAGGTTATTCAGCAGGACGTGAGGAGTTTCGTTCGAAAAAATCGCAACGTGGAACCTTTACTGAAAATGGCGCTATACGCTTAAACCGTTATATTTCGATGGCCGGAATTTGTTCTCGTCGCGAGGCAGATGAAATGATTGTAGCGGGTGTTGTTTCCGTAAACGGAAATGTAGTAACCGAATTAGGAAGCAAGGTAGAGCCAGGAGATGATGTTCGTTATAACGGAGAGCGCCTGAAGAATGAAACACATCGTTATATTTTGTTGAACAAGCCAAAGGATTATATCACTACGATGGAAGATCCTAATGCACGAAAGACAGTGATGGAATTAATTTCTGGAGCATGTAGAGAGCGCGTTTATCCAGTAGGACGTTTAGACCGTTTAACAACAGGATTATTATTGTTTACCAACGATGGTGATTTAGCAAAGGTGTTAACGCATCCAAGTTCATTGGTTCGTAAAATATATCATGTGGAGTTGAGTAAAAATGTAAAGGCTTCCGACTTAAAACTTATTGCTGAAGGTGTTGAACTCGAAGATGGTTTTATGCAGGTAGATCAGGTAGCTTACGATGGTGATGGTACTGATAAGAAGATGGTAGGCTTACAGATTCACTCTGGTAAAAACAGAATTGTTCGTCGTATTTTTGAACATCTAGGCTATGAAGTTGTAAAACTAGACCGTGTGATGTTTGCTGGCTTAACTAAAAAAGATTTGCCAAGAGGAAGATATCGTTCATTAACGGAGACAGAAGTAGGAATGCTGAAGATGATCTCTCCAAAACGCATGAAAGGCGTACGTTAGAATTTTATTTAGTTTAATGTATTCGATTAGCCTTCAAAAAATAAGTGGTCACAACATCGACGAATTACAAAAAATAAGTCGTGATACTTTTTATGAAACGTTTGTTACTTCAACTTCCGAAGAAAACATGCGACTTTATTTAGAAAATACTTTCTCGAAAGAACAACTCACAAAAGAAGTAGAAAACAATCATTCTGAATTTTATTTTGCATTAATCGAAAACAATGTGGTCGGGTATTTAAAAATAAATTATTCAGCGGCGCAAACAGAATTGAATGATGACAACGCTTTAGAAGTAGAGCGTGTTTATGTTCGTAACAACTATCACGGAAAAGGTGTTGGTCAACAGTTATTAGATTATGCTATACAACTAGCGAAACAAAAAAACATGCAAGCAGTATGGCTTGGTGTATGGGAAAATAATCAGAGGGCTATTAACTTTTATAAGAAAAATGGATTTGTCACTTTCGATCAACATGTATTTATGCTTGGCGAAGAAGCACAAACCGATTACATGATGCGATTAGATTTAATCACTAAAGAATAAATCAATCTATTACTATTCTTTATGTTCGGGCTTCGAATTAGGTTCTAATAGTTCCTGAACCGACTTTACTTTTTCATTCGGAATCATCATCGCTAATTGATAGTGCGTAATCTTCCATCCTTCAGACGTTAACACTGCCACTCCGGCACCGGCACAAACACCCATCCACGTATCAAGCTTTTCATCCCACCATGCTGTTTTATTATCCGAAGAAAAATAAACATGTCGTTCAATTGTTTTAAAATCCCAGGTCTTCTTAGTCTCAAAATATTTCTTCGACCATTCCCGAAATTCGTTTCTTGTCCAGCGTTCAGTAGCATCAGTTCCTAAATAGATGGCTCCATCTGCCATTGCACCAAAATATTTTTCTGCATCTGCAATGGCTGCATCGTGATGCCAATTGTTAACCAGCTCTTGTATTTCTTGTTTTTTATCTGATGCTGTGGATTGCGCATTTACATTCGAGAAAAATGAAAGCAAAAAACAAAGACCTAAAATAAATGATGTTCTCTTCATACTATTTTCTTTACGACAATCCTGTAATCACACCATTCTTATCGATATCCATATGCTCCGATGCAGGAGTTGCTGGTAGTCCAGGCATGCGCATAATATCTCCTAAGATAGGAATGATAAATCCTGCACCTGCTGCATATTCGAATTCGCGCACGGTAATGGTGAAGTTTGTAGGGCGACCAATCTTCTTTTCATCATCAGAAAGCGACTTTTGTGTTTTCGCCATGCAAACCGGAAGTTTATCGAAGCCTAATTCCTTAATCGATTTTAATTGCAACTTTGCCGTTGACGAATATTCAACACCGTTAGCACCATAAATTTCTGTCGCTATCGTTTTGATTTTATCTTCTACCGATAAGTTCCAGTCGTATAAAGGCTTAAAATTGTTTTTGCCAGACTCGATTTCGCTTATCACTACTTCAGCTAATGCTTTTGTCCCTTCTCCTCCTTTCGCGAAGCCTTGAGATACTACCGCTTTCACTCCATGCTTTGCACAAGCTTCAATAACAAAATCAATTTCTTCTTGCGTATCACTCACGAAATTATTAATCGCAACAATAGGAGTAATTCCGAACTTCTTACAGTTCTCAATATGCTTCTCTAAATTCTCAAATCCTTTTTGAACACGCTCTAAACTCGCTGTGTTATACTCTTCTTTTTTCGCTCCTCCATGATGACGAAGCGCACGAATCGTAGCCACCAACACAATGGTTTCTGGTTTTAAATTTCCATAACCACATTTAATATCCATGAACTTTTCTGCTCCTAAATCTGCACCAAAGCCCGCTTCCGTTACTACGTAGTCGCCTAGCGTTAGTCCCATCTTTGTTGCAAGAATAGTATTCGTACCTTGTGCAATATTCGCAAATGGACCCCCGTGTAAAATAGCAGGATTCCCCTCTAACGTCTGTACTAAATTTGGTTTGATGGCATCCTTTAACAAAATCGCCATCGCACCTTGTGCGTTTAACTCGCGCGCAAAAACAGGACGTTTATCAAAAGTATATCCAACGAAAATAGAACCTAATCTGTTTTTCAAATCTTCAACATCCTTCGACATACAAAGGATAGCCATAATTTCTGAAGCGGCTGTAATATTAAATCCATCTTCACGAGGAATTCCATTTGCTGTTCCTCCAATACCAATTACGATATGACGCAACGCACGATCATTCATATCCATCACGCGCTTCCACACTACCGTACGCGGATCAATATTTAACGAACGTGTTTTACTTTGAATATTATTATCGATAATCGCTGCTAATAAATTATTTGCTTTTTCAATCGCAGAAAAATCACCTGTGAAATGCAGGTTAATATCTTCCATCGGAATCACCTGTGAATATCCTCCACCTGCTGCTCCGCCTTTAATTCCGAAAACTGGTCCGAGAGATGGCTCACGCAATACCACAATCGACTTCTTACCAATCTTATTCAATCCTTCGTTTAGTCCGATAGAAACAGTGGTCTTACCTTCTCCTGCTGGTGTTGGATTAATTGCAGAAACTAAAATCAGTTTACCCTTTTTTACTTTCTCTTCATCAATCAGGTGTAAAGGAAGCTTCGCTTTATGTTTACCATAATATTCGAGCTCTTCGGCATCAATACCAATTTTAGCTGCAATTATTTTTATATGTTGGATGTTTGCGCTTTGCGCAATTTCTAAATCAGAAGGGAAATTAGCCACGTCGTTTATTTTTTGATGCTCAAATGTATTAAAATAAATCCTAAGATTTCGAGAGATCATCCCTCCCCACAGTAGCCCGCTTTTCATACACGAAACCGTTATACTGCAAAAGCCAAATTCGATATCTACTCTTCCTGTTATCAGATAAATTCCTCGCCCACGAAAAGGATATTGTTTATGTATCATCGGAAAGTGGGTCGTATCTACAAAGGCTCCTTCTTCATCTATAAAACAACCAAACGACATCGACTCGCCCTTGCCGGTACGGGTAGGTTTAATCGTAACAAGATAACCCAATATGCAAACTTGCTTTCCTACATAGTCTGATAATTCCTTCACTTTAATTTTAGGATGCGGAAATTTTTCGGGCAGCTGTTTTAATAATCGAAATGGCGAACACACAGGAAAGCCTATCAACTCTATTTCATCTAACGCATCTTCTAAATCAGAAGGGAAATTAGCCACGTCGTTTATTTTGATGCTCTAATTTATTATAATAGTCGTATTCATTACATCGACTATTATAATTGTGAAGAAAAATTATTTGGATGACCTACAAACTAGCCATTACTAAAGTTGAATAAACGAGGTGTTTAAGTTTTGATCCAGTATTTGACTCTAAAACCGAGAAGCCAATAAGAGTTATATGAGGATGAAGCATTGCTTCATTGTGACCTGGCGACTCCTTCCATGCATCGAAGATATTGCATATTGTTTCCTTCGTGATTGTAGTTGAGATGAAAAAGGGCGAGTTTCCTACCTCACCAAGCATACCGCAGTTTTCGTGTAGGTTATTAAAAGTTTTCTTTTGCTTATTATACTTGGCCACTCTATCTTGACAAGAATAATAAGCTTTTCCATCAATGTTTTTTGATGTTTCAAAATGAGTCATCATTTTATTATTGCTTGTCCATAGGCTATGAAGGTAACTTGCCGAGTCTAAACAAGCATTTAAACTTACCTCTGCTAGCCCTTTACTCTTTCTATATTGATTAATTAGTTGTAAGAATAGAGTGTCCGCTTCTTTTGGACTTATAGCAACCTCCACTATTTGATTTTTTGTGAGCGCCGCTATGGTTATACTATCCATCATTCTTATTGCTTCCGGTGTAGGCTCATACACTTTGACAGATTTACTTTTAGTATGGTTCTCTTGTGCAATACAATTGTTGACAATGAACAATAAAGCAAATAGAATGATTAGATTATTTCTATTCACCTTATTTTTGGTTGTTTTAAAACAACACAAGCTTGCTTTTAAAATAGAATTGTTAATCGCTTTCATGATTTTATCGTTTAAACCGTTTATTAAAAATCTTAGCTTTTTATATTCCTCGTATCATTGATGATATCTCTAGCCATTTTACAAACCTCATAAAGTTCCTTCTCCTCAAGCACGTTTATCGCCTTAATGCATATTACTTTAAAATTAACTTGACGAAGTTTAACTTGAAATAATTCTTCTTCAATAACATAAATTACATGCACCATTCCTTTAGTATTATTATCTAATTTAAAATAATAAATATTGTAAATAAGATCTGAGTATAGCTTTTCCAAACCAACGCTATGAACGATTTTTTCAAGCGAATCTTCCAATGAATCATTATTCAGTTTCATATGCTTGATTTTCTTTTTTAACGACAAATCCAGTAATTTTATTGTGCTTTACTTGTGGAAAAAGGCTTACTTCCTCTGAGTGAAAATACTTTTCCACTATATCCATTGTCATTGGCGTATTAAACAATATTTGATCAAATACTATCTTTCTAGAAACATTAGTTACTTGACCTCCTGTTAATTTATACTTTGCAGCAAGCTGAGAAACCTCGAAGGAGTTAAGACAAGTAATTTTATCTGCAATTATTTTTCTTAGCGTTTCGACAGTTGGATTAGTGAATTTTATTTTAAATAGGAATCGTCTTTCAAATGCTTTATCAAAGTTAAACTGTAAGTTAGTTGTTGCTATTAAAATTCCTTTGAAATTTTCCATTTCTTCCAAAATGATGTTTTGAATTGTATTGTTCATTTGATCAACAGAGGAGTTAATTTTAATTCGGTTACTAAATATTCCATCTGCTTCGTTTAATAATAATATAGGTGCCTTTTCACTGCTTTTACAGATTTTTTTATAATTGACAAAAACACTCCTAATTCTTTTTTCACTTTCACCAACATATTTATCTTTTAACATACTCAAATCAACTTTTTTTATCGCTCTATCTGTTCTCTTTGCAATTTGTAGAACAGATTCGGTTTTGCCGGAACCTGGAACTCCGTAAAACAATGCACAAATCCCTTCATTTAAGTTTTTATCTGATAGCGTTTTGATTATCGTTTGATAATTATCCTCCATTAAAGAATTGCTTAACATTTCTAATTGTTGCTTCTCTTGCGTATTCAAATGTATTATAACCGAAGGTGTTGTTGCTGGGAGAATAAGACCTTCGTTTGTAAGTGTGTTCTCACTAATAATACTGTTGTATTCTATTCCAAACAGGTCTTGTTTTGTTTCTTCAGTAAAGCGGAGCAACTCACGGTTTTCGAAATTCTCTCCATCAAATTCTACAATTTTGTTTTTAATTATCGAGGCTGTTTTATTCATGATCGACTTTTTGATATAATTTCTTTCTCGATATCCCCTAAATAATTCTGAAGAGGCTTCATTGTAGTTTATAGTAAAGTCCTTATTAAGATAATTATAAAACATGTGTGCAATTATTATTATCTCTTCGTCTCTATATTCTTTATTGAGTATTATATGGCTTATCATTAAATCTTGATTTTTATTAGCTATCCTCTTGTAATAACTAACTGCTTGGTCTATGGTTACTCGTCTAGCTTTTAAGTGGTCTTCATATGCTTCTATTTTTTCTGCAAACCCTATTAGGTCAGTCTTTAAATTTTCTTGCCTGGGTGCGTGTCCTTTGAAAATGGCATCTTTGACTTCTGGTGTAACTACAAAGTCAAACCTACCCACGTAGCTTTCGCACTTAAAAACAAACCCAAAATCAATTAGCGAGTCTAATGTTTCAAACATCATCGGGTATTTTTTAAGTGGAATATTTAATTGTTCCGCTATATCTCGTGAAGTTGCATCTTTGTCTTTACAATTCAAATAAAAAACTGTCGCAAAAAACAGGGCCTGCTCGTCGGTCAATCCTGTTGACTCAGATAAATTATTGGCTAGTTCTTTAACCTTGGAGTGTTCTAGAATAGTTGCATGCTTTTTATTGCTAGCATCATTTAATAAATCGCCAATTTCACTGATTGTTTCAATACATGTTTTCTTTTCCATATTATTATTTTTATAGTTAACTAATACAAATGGCCAATACCTAATTAAAACTAAAATGGTTTGGTTATTTATTAATCGCCATTCTGATTAATCTGTAAAATATGTAGGTGTAGTTTATAAGATGTTTGATTAATTATAAAAGCATCTTGAAAAGCGTTTGTCAAATGTGAACTATTTTTTTATTACTTCCAAATTGGGGCTAGACTTTTTTTATTAATTTTTGTTTACACAATAAGTTTATGATAGGTGCGTTTAATTTGCTTTTTATTATAAATAATACAATAAATACTGTTTTTAAATTATGTTACTTAGATTTATAATTTATCTTGTTTTTATTTTATTTATTGGAACAGCTCTTTATTATTGGCTTAATGAAAACAAGCCAACAAACAACGCTACTGAAATAGATTCATGTTTGATAGACTGCGTTAATGAATGGAGGAGCACACTTCTTAGT
Source organism: Chitinophaga pinensis (assembly GCA_943332105.1). GTDB lineage: Bacteria > Bacteroidota > Bacteroidia > AKYH767-A > OLB10 > CAINEC01. The sequence continues at coordinate 20,025 of CALQOD010000027.1, forward strand.
GAGGGCTTTGATTCGAAACCAGTGTTTACATCGCTTCGCAGTATTAAAATAAAGAAGCTCTCAGAAGAAATGGTGGGCATTACACATTACTATAAAAAAACAATTGAGATTGATCCAGCTATTTTAACACAAGGCACCTTTGCTTTACGTGCCACTATTTATCATGAACTAGGACATTATGCTTTTGGGCTTAATCACGAGAGTTGTAAAATTATGTCTACTACAATTCTAAGCGAAAAAGAATACAAAGAACATTGGGATGATATGAAGAACGAATACATCGAGCTAATCAGGAAGCAAGATTTTGAAACTCATCTTCCATAATTCTAAATTTATTCTCGCAGACTCTATTATTTTTATGATTGGTTTTTATTGTTGATGGCGATCTTATAAAAATATTTTCAGTTTTTTTTCGCCCCGATTTGGAAGTAATGAACAATCTTTATATATTATGCTTTCATAATCGAATTCTCTTTTACCTATAAGAAAATAAACGCAAAAATATAGACGCTAATCGCCAGACCCTAACAATCTAAAAGGGCGATTCTCTATATGAAAAAACAATGCGTTACAGAACTCGAGAAAATAAAAAATGTTTCTCGTTACGTATGGCACATTACGCCATCATTTCAATCCTCTGCACTATCTATTGCGGAAGAGGGCCTTATTAAAAATGAATTTGTATTTGCGCACAACAATCTTCGCAGACTGGGAGATTCGTATCCTTACTTCATTGACAGTCTTGACATGATGATGTCTAAAGATCTAGAAGACAAAGATTTCTTTTTAGCTTATGATTACTGGCGCATTGACACCTCTTTGCTGGACTTCGATTGGTTCATTGATCCTTATATGGTTGAAGACATTTCTATTTATTGCAGCCGTTTTGCTTCATTACAAAACTATGTATGTACGCCTAACGACATACCTCCGCATGCACTTACATTATTTAATTTTGACAACTCACGTTATCTTTCTCGTCCTACGCGCGTAAAGTATTATGAAGGCTCTGCCTCTGCCTTACCTTGTCGAAGCGACTTCGACACGCTCGTGTATGATAATAGTATTAATGGGTTTATCAAACACCTTATTAATAAAAATAAATAACCGCTTCCTATTAAGAGGGGGTATTGCCCCCTCTTTTATAATTCACTTTATAATTAATCAACTAAAAAATATTACTTATGTGGGACCACACACCTGATGGGCATTATATTGCTCCAGACTCTAAACGATTAGAGTATCAAAAAAAGTTAAGCTCTTTAACGAATGATGAACTTTTAGTTTTTGTTCGAGCTTATGAAAACTGGTTATCCGACCAACGGGTAAACGACCTTTCGCAAGCCTTTCTTGGTTTTTTTTCTATGGCTTATTGCGATAATAATCCGAAACAACTCGCTGCTTATTTAGAAGAGTATGATGCTATATGTAGAGAAATTGCGAGGAGGTGGGTTGGGAAAAAATTGTAGACTTTATTTATTAAAGCTGTCAATATTTAATTTTTATTATTTTTAAATTATCGGCCGAACGGCCTCGGTGACTTACAATTACTAAATCGCAACTATTGTTTTTGTTAGTTTATCATTATTAAACTTTTTTGGTAGTGCTAGCAAATGTATCACTTTGCTATCTTGACGACTTCAAGACTGCAGAACTATGGCACTTGCACGCTGTTATACATTGTTTTTGTTATAAGTTTTAAATGCCATATCAATCGCTCATAAGAACCAATGTCTAAGGCTCGTTGTCCAGTTAGCATACTGCTTAAGAAAACAGGTTTGTCTGTCTTAGTTAAATAGGTTCCTAAATTTTCGTTCCATTTAAGCTCAAGAGCATTTTTAAGAACTTTTGATGCAAAGGCATTTTCAATTACAATTATTTTCGGTTCAATAATGCTTATCAGCTCTATTGACAATTTAATTTGTTCTTGATAAAAGTAATCATTAATTTTCTTTTCTATTACCTTTTGATTGGTTTCCCTTTCAAATAACAGGTCTATATGTTCCCATTCTATATTTAATTCCTTAGATATTTCAGCAAATTTTTTGAAATACGGATATTTTGCTTTTGCAAGCAATCCAATGCTTTTAAAAACCTCTACTTTACCATCTTCGAAGGTGTTGAAGTTAAAATACGAGTCAAGGTCATTTAATATATCAGAATATTGTTTTTCATCTTTTAAAATTTGTTTCAGACCTATTATGCTAAAAGATGGATTTAATCCTATAAATAATAGCGCATTTTTTTTAAGCTCTGGATAAAAGTTGGGCGACCTTTTTTGATTTCGATTAGTCTGCCACAATTTTATTATTTTTTCGTTTATTAAATTCATTATCTGTAAATATGTTTTATAGCAGTTGCATTTAAAAGATGTTACCTTATGTTGTTCGAATTAATCGGGACAGTGCGGCAATATTGCTTACACGCTATCGCTGGTTTGTTTCTTTTATTAATCTAATCGAGCACCCCCAATCATATTTCCAACTCGCAGGGATGATTCTTTTCTCTGGAAATTCATAATTACTTAAAAATAAGACTAATGGATATTCATTATTATGATTCATCCAATAAACCAGTGAATCTTGGTTATCTATTAAATCATAATTACTATAGCCAAGAATTTTACTTATAATACCACAAGGTTGTGCATTAAAATCGACAGAATTTATTCCGTTTTGCCTGCTCCAACCACTTATTGATTTTAGGTGCGTTGCTACAGGAGGTAATTTAAAGCCTATATTTTGAATATTATTGCTCTTTATTATATAATTAAAAAGTTGGTCGAAATCGCTTTCAAATGGTATTCTCCAACCATTGGGTACAATTTCTTTGGCTTGTTCGACTACATGATGATTGTATATTTTTCCTTGATTTTTTTCTTCTAAATTTTTATAATTGCAATACGCTGGTATTTTGTTGTTAAATGCAAATTCCCATTCAGCAGGTGTATTAGCAGGATATAAAGGTTCGCCATTGATATATTTTGTAATATCAAAATCATTTTCAGACCATATTTGATCGCCTATTTGTATCATAATTATTTTTTTATGTCAAATATATTAGTTTTATTAAATAAATTTCAAGTTTTTGATAAATCATCCCTCCCAACCGTAGCCAGCTTTTCCATCCACGAAACCGTTATACTACAAAAGCCAAATTCAATATCTACTCTTCCTGTTATCAGATAAATTCCTCGCCCGCGAAAAGGATATTGTTTGTGTATCATCGGAAAATGGGTGGTATCTACAAAGGCTCCTTCTTCGTCTATAAAACAACCAAACGACATCGACTCGCCCTTGCCGGTACGCGTAGGTTTAATCGTAACCAGATAGCCCAAGATGCAAACTTGTTTCCCTACGTAGTCTGATAATTCCTTCACTTTAATTTTAGGATATGGAAATTTTTCGGGCAGCTGTTTTAATAATTCAAACGGAGAACAAACCGGAAAACCTATCAACTCTATTTCATCTAACGCATCTTCTAAATCGTGATGGTGCAACGCTGGCAATTGATAGTTCGGTAACTCCTGCTGAAATAATTCTTGTCGCACCACCGTCTTTTTGCCTTGCTCCATATTCAGATGTATATCCCACAACAATTGTTTCTTGCTTCTTCCTGTAAATCGAAACGCACCAATACGAATCAAACAACGCAGCTGCTCTAACTCAATGCTGATTCTATTCATAAAATCATACACCGAAACAAACGGACCGTTCTTCATTCGCTCGGGCTCAATCGCTATTGCTACATCGTATTCTAATCCTGCGAGATGAATAAACCCTAACGTTATTACATCCTCTTCTATACTCGTTAAATACGTTCCACGATTCACGCAAGGTAAATCAATACGCGCTCCCGACATACGCGCTTCATGCACATAAAACTCGGTTCGGTAAAAGCCACCAAAATTATTAATCACCCCCACCATAAATTCTAACGGATGATACGCCTTCAAATACAAACTCTGATAACTCTCCACTGCATACGATGCTGAATGTCCTTTTGAAAACGAATAACCCGCAAAGCTTTCTATTTGTCGCCATACTTCACTCGTAATCGTTTCGCTGTATCCTCGTTCGTTGCAATTCGAGAAAAAACGATTTTTAATTTTTAAAAACTCTTCCCTCGATCTAAACTTCCCACTCATGCCTCTACGCAATACATCCGCCTCTGATAAATCAAGTCCTGCAAAGTGATGCGCCACTTTAATCACATCTTCCTGATACACCATCACCCCATAGGTTTCTTCCATCAGCTCTTTCATAACGGGGTGGATATACGTTCTTTTCTCCGGATGGTGTGTTCGAAGAATATATTCCCGCATCATACCACTGCTTGCTACACCAGGACGAATAATCGAACTCGCAGCCACCAACTGTATGTACTGATCAACATTCAACTTTTTCAATAACATGCGCATCGCAGGACTCTCCACATAAAAACAACCTATGCATCGTCCTTCGCGAATTAATTTTTTAATAGCCTCGTCTTTTTTGAAATCCTCCACCCGTCGGATATCAATCGCGATTCCTTTATTCTTCTTCACCAACTCAATAGTGTCTTTAATATGGCATAGTCCACGCTGACTTAAAATATCATACTTGTACAATCCCACATCTTCTGATTCGAGCATACTAAATTGCGTTACTGGAAATCCTTTGGGAGGATAGTTCAATGCAGTGTAAGCATAAATAGGTTTCTCCGAAATAATTATTCCTCCTGCATGCACACTCAGGTGATGCGGAAAATCTTTGAGCAGTGCGCCATACTTTAAAATCAGTTTGCCATACTCACCCGCCGTTGTATAATCGCCTGTGTTTTGAAGTGCATCAATTTCTGCTTTCGGCAAACCAAATACTTTTCCTAATTCACGAATCACTGCATCACGTTGAAAAGTAGTGTACGTTCCCATCAGCACCACATGATTTTCTCCATGTCGGTTAAAAATATAATTCGTGATTTCATCTCTATCCTTCCACGAAAAATCTAAATCGAAGTCGGGAGGGTTTTGCCGATACGGATTAATAAACCGCTCGAAATATAAATCGAGACCATCGGGATCTACATCGGTAATGTTTAAGCAATACGCCACCATACTGTTTGCGCCGCTCCCTCTTCCAACGTAAAAGAAACCGCGCTTTCGTGCAAAGCGAAGAATATCCCAGTTAATCAGAAAGTAAGCACAGAAGCCAAGGTTAATAATCATGTCGAGCTCTTTCTCTATGCGCGCCTTGATTTTATCCGTCATTCTTGCACCATATCTTTTTTCTACGCCCTTATAGGTTTCTCTTCTTAGTAATGCGGCATCCAACTCTTTACTGCCCGTGAAACATTGTTTATTTTTACTCTGATGGAAGTCGAAGGAGATATGACAATTTTTAAAAACATGTTCGGTATTTTTTATTACCTCCGGATATTCTTTATAACGCTCACGTATATCCGCCTCTGATTTAAACGTTTCGTCTTCCTTACAAAAAGCAGTTGCGGGCACACGACTTAGTAGTTCATTGTTTCCGATGGCGGTTAGCAATCGATGAATGTTATGATCCGTTTTATTACGCACATTCACCGGAGAAAGTACCACACATTTATGATAGGCTTCTGGTGAAAGCGAGAATTGTATTTGTAACAATTCATCCTCTCGAACACCGATGTACTCGTATTCTCGAAGTGTGTTTTGAGGATTCTTTTTTTCTTTGGATGCCATGGCCTTCATCAATTCACCTCGTTGAGCGCGCTTGCCAACAAACATTGATGATTCAAAAGAAATGTCTTTTAGAAAAGGAGTGTTCATAGGATAAACCACAAACACATTTTTAAATATCGGCGCTCGTTCTGGTATAACGGCATCGCGGTTACCCGATGTTTTATTTTTTTCCGAAGCTGTTTTTAAGCAATCAGACAAGAAAATATTTAGCTCTTCAAATCCCTCGTTGTTTTGTGCTAATCCAATAAACCGCAACTCATCGCCATCATGAAAGGCAATGCCCGCTATGGGTTGAATATTGAATTGTGGCGCTAGTCGGACAAAGTCAAGAATGCCCGAGGTATTATTAATATCCGTTAAAGCAATTTTATTCAGTCCCTGCTGTTTCGCTTCGTGCAGGAGCTGTTCTACCGACATTGTTCCGTAGTAAAAGCTGAACCATGAATGACAGTTCAAAAACATAACAACAACCGATTGAAATAAACATTAGCTCCTTTGATTAGTAACGACGCTGATAGCGTGTGTTTTTTTGCAGATAGGCTTCCTTGATTTGTAAATAAAGAAGTCCTGCTAATGAAACAATCATTAATGCAACTGGTGTGTAGCGCAAGGCTGTCAGAATTAAGTCTAATGAATCCATAGTATAAGGTGTTTAGTATTTCTGATTTTTCTACTTTTATCCCGCTACCGTGTAACTCCTTCCTTAGCTACACGGCAACGCGACGATCAACCAATTCAGTTTGAGGCAACAATTCTATAAAGATTGTAATACAATCAAACATGATGGTTGTAATATAGTCTTTCTGTTTTCAGAAAACCAAATTCCCACCCAAAAAAATTTGTAACTTATTGATTGTCTGATTTATTTTTTTGATTGTATTTCAATCCGACCGCCCTTGAAACAGCCGCGTTGCCAAACTTTTTGCGCAAATGATCCATGGCCTGGTACAAATTAATGATCTCTTCGGAGTCTTCAAAAAGGTTGATTTGATTTCCGCCACCCACCAGATGACTAAATCGAATTCCAATCAGGCGAATCAGCATTCGGCGTTCATATAGTTTATCAAAAAGCTCCTTCGCTTTTGCTATAAGCGTATGGTCGGAAGAGGTGTATGATATGCGCGACTGTGTAGTATGCGTATCAAAATTCGAGTAACGTATTTTTACGGTAATGCATGCCGTTAGTTTATTATCAGAACGTAATTGAAAAGCCAGCTTCTCCGTCATCTTTACCAATAACGATTTCAAAAATGCTACATCGGCTGTATCTTGTTCAAAGGTTTCCTCGGTAGAAATCGATTTACGTTCGCTGTAGGGTTCAACGGGAGTATTGTCGATGCCATTAGCTTTTTTCCAAAGCACGATTCCGTTTTCGCCTAATACTTTTGTTAAGAGGTCGGGCGGCATTTCCTGTAAAGTATAAACACGTTCAACGCCCATGCTTCGTAAAAGCGTGTAGGTTTTATCACCTACCATCGGAATCTTTTTAATAGAGAGTGGCGCAAGAAATAATTTTTCGTTCCCAAAATCAATCTGCTTTTGTCCGTTAGGCTTTGCTTCTCCCGTTGCTACTTTCGATACCGTTTTATTTTCTGATAATCCGAAGGAAATAGGAAGTCCTGTTTCTTTCATGATACGCTGTCGCAATTCCGAAGTATAATTATAACATCCAAAAAAACGATCCATGCCTGTCATGTCAATATAAAACTCATCGATGGATGCTTTCTCATAAACAGGAACATCTTCTTTAATAATATCGGTGACCACTTCTGAATAATACGAGTAGCGATCATAATCACCACGAATAATAATCGCATCCGGACAAAGTCGGCGGGCCAGTTTAATCGGCATCGCGGAGTGCACTCCAAAGGCGCGAGCCTCGTAACTACAAGCGGCTACAACGCCTCTATCACTAGTACCTCCAACAATAACGGGTTTGTTATGCAACGCAGAATTTTCCAGTCGTGAAACCGAAACAAAGAAACTATCCAGATCCATATGCACTATCGTGCGGTCTTTTTGCATGATTTGTTTGTTTGAAAAATTGTTTTTAGTTTTGGCGGTAATACAATCTATTTGAAAGGTTGTAATATAACCAAATTTTAATATGTACTTCAACTCCAACATTAAAATACTTCGTCTACGTCGTAAAATTACGCAAGACATGGTAGCGGGCGGACTAGGCATTAGTCGTTCCACAATTAACAGTTACGAAAACGGCAGCGTACAAAATCCAACATTGGAAGCGCTCGTTTCTTTTTCGAAGTTTTTTAAGATGAGTTTAGATACGTTGGTGAAAATCGATTTGTCGCGCGTATCGGAATTTCAGTTATCCGAATTAGAACGCGGGCACGATGTATTTGTAACGGGTGCGAAGCTACGCGTATTGGCCACTACCGTTGATAGCAACAACAAAGAAAATATTGAAGTCGTTCCTATCAAGGCAAAGGCGGGTTATAAGAGTGGTTATGCCGATCCTGATTTTATCAAGAAGCTACCCACGTTTCAATTGCCAATTTTATTTGGTGAACGCAAATACAGAATGTTTCAAATCAGCGGCGACTCTATGATGCCTATTCCTGATAAGAGCTGGGTGATTGGAGAGTATGTAGAAAACTTCTACGATATTAAAGATGGGCAGGCTTATGTTTTTCTGACAGAAGACGATGGTGTTGTTTTTAAAGTTGCGAATAACAACATTAAGAAGAAAAAAAGTTTAACACTACAATCATTGAATCCGCTTTACGATGCGTATGATGTTCCTGTGAACGAGATTCGCGAGGTGTGGAAATTTTGCAACTACCTCAGTAGCGAAATCCCTGATAAATACTGGGAGCGCGACAAGATTCTAAAGAAGATCGAAAAGGTAGAGGCGGAGATGATAGCGATTAAGAAGGCGTTGTAGTTAGAATATTCTATCTCCCCTTCACCCTTTTAAACACAACCCCTTTATTATTTGTTAGCGAAGAATAATCATCACTAAAATCCCAAGATACACGAACGTCATTCTGATTCATGATTCCTTCTGCGCTTGTTTCAGATATTGCTTTCCATTTTCCTGAAAGCTCTATCACCTTCGTAAAGTTTTCTGAATTAGTTTGTCCATTCATTGAATAAACTGCAGTCCGAAAAGCAAGTCCATCAAAAGCAAGCGTTGTATAAATTTGTGCGTCTTCGTTGATTGATTCCCAAACATAACCAGCAGAGGTGCCAATCTCTTTTACAAGAGGACTATTATTATCGATTTCTTCTATTCCTGTTTTTACCTCTTTCGTTCCTGTGCATCGCTCTGCGAGTTCATCAAACTTTTTACTCAGCTCCGGATTCTGTGAAAAATTTACTTTCTCCCAATTTTCTACACCCAGCTCTTTGCTGATTGCATCACGACAAGCCTCTTTATTTTCTGCAGACCATTCGGTGTTGCCTGGCTCCGTTAAACAACGACAAAGATCGACAGGTGCGCTCGTCTCTTTATTAGCTTCGTTAGCATTAGTCGTTTCTATTTTTTCGGTTGATCCCCCACCGCATCCAACGAGGAAATAAGATAACATTAAAATAAGAATTGGTTTTTTCATGTTAATGGTAGTTTCTTTAAAATGTGTTTATTGTCTTTACCTTATTAAAAATATTAGGCTTATTCAAATATACCAATAAATCTATTATATAAACACAAAAGCGGTGTGGTCTGCCTAAGGCTCTACTACACCGCTTTGATGGTAATAAATAATTTTACTTCTTAACCAATACCTCTTCTAAAGCCTTGCGCGAACGTGGAGCTACTTCTCTTTCGTTGAAAGGAGCTGGTAATTGTTCTGCGCTGCCTGGATAACCTAAGGCAATTAAAACAACAGGATCAAGGTCTTCCCTTAAATTAAAAACCTCTTTTGTTTTAGCAACATCAAAGCCGCCCATTAAGTGTCCTAATACTCCGTTTGCGGTTGCTTCCAACATCAAATTTTGATTAGCAGCACCAACATCATGCATATAATGACGGTTAAGGTTACCGTTAGTAAACTTTTTTCTTGCTAATGAAATTAGTAACACCGCGGCTTCTTTTGCCCATGTTTGATTGCCTGGCATTAATACTTCTATCATCTGATTAAACGCGGGTGTTCCACGATGCGCTGCATAATACAACCATGGCTGTTCATTCATACTGCTGGCCGCCCAAGAGGCTGCTTCAATAAATTGATTTAATAATTCATCGGAAATGTTTTTATCTGAAAAAGCGCGTGCACTCCATCTTTCTTTAATAAGTGAATTTACGTCGTAGTTTGTATTTGCTATTTTATTCATTGTCTTTCTTTTTATAAGGATCCCATTAATCCGTTTTCGTAATCGTGTATTGCTTGTATAATTTCTGTTTTACTGTTCATTACAAATGGACCGTAGGATACCAGCGGTTCGTTAATTGTCTCACCCGCCATAAACAACAACTCCGAATCACGTATAGCCTTTACCGTTATATTGTTTCCTTCGTCACTTAACCAGACCAAGTGTTGTGCTGGCACCTCATATTCGTCGACCTTTGTTTCTCCCTTTGTTAAATAGTAGGATGCGGTAAATCCTTTTGCAACTTCAATTGTTACTTCTTCTCCTTCGGGAATAATAACATGTAACAAGGATACTGGTGAAAATGTTTTTGCTGGCCCTTCTAAATTTTTATAGGCGCCCGCTATCACACGCACTTGACTGTTACCATCTTCTAAAACAGGTATAGTTTCCGATTTTATATCCTGATAGGATGGGGCCATCATTTTATGCGCCGCCGGTAGATTAATCCAAAGTTGTATTAAATGTAAAACACCTCCTGTTTTAGAAAAACTTTCAGTAGCGCCCTCTGAATGTACTACTCCACTTCCCGCTGTCATCCATTGTACATCTCCACCTTTTATTCTTCCAATATTTCCAAAACTATCTTTGTGCTCTACTTCGCCATCAAACAAAATAGTGACGGGCGCAAATCCGCGGTGTGGGTGTGGTGGAACAAAAAATGGTTCGCCAGCAGGAATATACTTAGGCCCAAAATGATCTAGCATTATAAAGGGACTGATTTGTTCTACCCATTGGTTTGGCAGCGGACTCATCACAAATTGTTTGGGTCCTAGGTTTTTCTTTTCAGAAGGAATTATCTTTTTAACTGTTTTCATAGTTGCTGTGACGCAAAGATATACTTTTAATTGTTGTATATACAACAGTTTTTTGTTCTCGTATGAAAGTCAACGTGATTATTCTTTTCCAGCCACACAAACCACAATCTCGCCCTTAGGCGGATGAGCCGAAAAATGCTGAAACAACTCTTCTGCTGTTCCACGGCGAGTTTCTTCAAACATCTTGGTTATCTCTCTCGAAACAGAACATTTTCTGTCGGTACCAAAATGCTCCATCACCTCTTCTAATAGTTTAACTAATCGGAACGGTGATTCATAAAATATAATTGTTCGCTCTTCTTCTTTTAAAAACAAAAATCGTGATTGTCGTCCTTTTTTCTGAGGTAAAAATCCTTCAAACACAAATTTATCACAAGGCAAGCCACTCATTACTAACGCAGGAACAAACGCTGTTGGGCCTGGTAAACAATAAACTTCAATGTCTTCTTTTATACACTCCCTCACAATCAAAAAACCAGGATCGCTAATAGCAGGCGTGCCAGCATCAGAGACCAATGCAATATTATTTCCTTCTTTCAAGAAACGAATGACTTCTTTCAAAGCATTATGTTCGTTATGCTGATGATGCGATAAAATTCTTTTTTCAATTTGAAAATGCTGCAACAGAAAACGAGTAGTCCGTGTATCCTCTGCTAAAATTAAGTCCGCATTTTTAAGCACCTCCAACGCGCGCAGCGTGATGTCTTGCAGATTACCGATAGGCGTTGGAACAAGCGTAAGCATATAAACTTTTTATTAGCTGCAATACTACAAATTAGTTGAATGTGCTTTGTGATGATTTAATTGTATTTTCAACCTTGCATTATGAATAAACCCTTTAGTTTGAAATCGCCAGTGTTTATTGGCGGTCATCTGCTCTTTGCTATTCTGTTTTTTTACAGTTTGCTTTTCTGGAAAGAACGACAAGCATTTGATGCAGCACATTATTTATTAGAAATCATTCTTCGCAACTCTTTTTTCATCGCACACTTTCGTCCGCTAGGTGTTGTTTCACAAGTATTGCCGGTAATCGGTGTTTGGTTGAGTGTTCCATTAAAGTGGTTAATGCTTTTATACAGCTTGGGTGATGTGCTTTATTATTATCTGATTTTCTTATTGCTGATTATTTATTTTAAAAACGAGCGGGCTTCGATTTGGTTTTTTATTATTTATTTGAGCACATTGGCGTATTCGTTTTATTGTCCGGTTACTGAGCTATTGCAAGGACTAGCTTTATTGCCAGTAGTTTTTTGTTTGATGGAAAAGGGTAGCGCTGTTTCACAAATTTGGGTTTATGTAATTACGTTATTGATTGTTTTTTCTCATCCTTTGTTATTTATTCCACTTGGGGCTTTGCTGGCTTTTTATTTCTTCAGAAGTAAAATGGAAAAGAAACAATGGTTGCTGATTTTATGGTTTGTTGCATTACTCGCTGTTAAATTTTTAACGCTGGATATTTATGATAGTCAAAAGGCTTTTTATCCTGTGGTATACAACGACTATGGCAACATGAATAATATTACCGATGGCGGTTATCTGATTTCCTTTTTCAAGATGCTATTTATAAACTATCCTGTATTGTTTTTTCTCTTCGGATGTTCTTGTTTTTTGATAATTCGTCAAAGGGCTTTTCGTTCGTTGTTGGTTTACGTTGGAAGTGTTTTCGGATTTCTGCTGATTATCGTTTGTACACATCATTTTGAACATATCAGTAATTATTCAGAAAGGATGTTGCTTCCTTTACCATGTCTGATTGCAATGCCAATTGCTTTTTATGAATTGAGTACTAATAAATCAAAGGTTCAACAATTTTCATTTATGTTACTCTTCGGATTTTTTCTTTTCCGTCTGACGCAAATTTATCAGTCAGGGCAAGAGTTTGTTTTGCGCAACGAACAGATGAAGCGCATCATCGATGTTTCACGTTTAATGGGCGCACAGAAAGTAATTGCAGATGAAAATCTTTTAGAGCAGCTTCCTTTTGCAAATACGGGCTGGTGTTATTCTATTGAAAGCATGTTATTGTCGGCTGTTGACGGACCCGAAAAAGTTGTAAGCATTGCTATGCAACACGAACATATTGATCGCATCAAACAATTGGGAAGCAACTTGTCAAATAATAATTGGATTAAATGGACAGAATTTATTTTACCTGATGATAGCCTCCCTTCAAATTATTTTTCATTTAAAAAGCAGAGCTATGTTCCTTTATTAAAAGATTCTGTGCCAA
>CALQOD010000028.1 GCA_943332105.1 Chitinophaga pinensis
GAAGGTGATCAGCTTTACAGCTCTGTGAATTCAATCATCAATCAAGCTTCAGACTTCAATAATTACGCCCAAGGCAACGACGAAAAATAAAAATACGATTACAATCTATTGACAAACCAAATCAAATTAAACTAACCAATTTTTATGTTCCTGTCGTTAAGAATTAAGATTTTCTATGCAGCATTTATAATAATGAATATGCTGCATAGTTTTTCATTTGCACAAAATCCTACGGCTTCTTTCACATCAAATAAGTCTATTGGTTGTGCACCTTTAATGGTCAACTTTACGAACAACTCCAGTAACTTTAATACATGTATGTGGTATTTCGGAAATACCAATACTTCAGCTGCAAACAATCCAACAACAGTTTATACTACACCGGGCCTTTATACTGTAAATCTAGTTGTATTTGGCTCTAACGGACAAATAGATTCAACAACACAAACGATTACTGTAGTTGACAATCCCATTGCGAATTTTTCGGTTTCTCAAACTACAGGATGTGCTTTAGACAACTCATTTCAATTTACTAATACCTCCACCAATACCGTATCTTATATATGGGATTTTGGTGATGGAACTTCATCAGTAGATCCGAACCCATCTCATACTTATATTAATGCAGGCACTTTTAATGTAAAACTGATTGCCACCAGTACTTATGGGTGTCAAGCAATTGAAATTAAAAATTCGCTTTTAACAATCTATGCTAAACCTATTGTTCAATTTACCTCAAACTCTACTTCTACCTGTGATGTAAATTCAACATTTAATTTTACAGATAATACAACAGGAAGCAATTCATGGTCATGGACATTTGGTGATGGGGCGACCTCAACATTACAAAATCCTTCACATCAGTATTCATCAACAGGAAACTTTAACGTAACACTTATTGCAGGTAATTCTAACGGTTGTTATGATACAACTTCGCAGAGTAACTTTATCCATATTGGAAATACTTTAGTTCCTTCATTTACCAGCAGTGACACTAATGGATGTGCACCATCGTCTATCCATTTTAATGCAACAACTGCAAATGCCAATTCATGGGTATGGGATTTTGGAGATGGTACTACATCAACTTTGAAATCTCCTAATCATACTTATAATAATCCTGGACAATACACCATTACACTTACAGTAACAACAAACAGTGGATGTAATGGCAGTATTATAAAGAATCAATATATCAAAATTGATTCAAAACCAATTCCTGCATTTTCATTAGTACAAGATACAGGTTGTGCTCCATTCACAATTCAAACAATAAACAACTCGATTGGAGCAAGTTCCTATTTATGGAGCTTTGGAAATACAACATCAACATTAAACAGTCCAACAAAAACATACTCTTCTGGAGGAAGCTATTCAATTTCATTAGTAGCAATATCTCAAAATGGATGTTCAGATTCAATAAAAATGACATCTGCTGTGAAAGTATATGATCCGGAGGCACAATTTCAAGCGACTCCTAAAGCAGGCTGTCCTGGTATGACAGTACAATTTAATAATACGACAACACAAATAAATATTGTAAATTATTTATGGTTATTTGGAGATGGGACTAGTTCTACTTTACAAAACCCAACACATACTTTCAACTCTATTGGTATTTACCCTATAACATTAATTGTCACTAATACATTCGGCTGTGTAGATACTACTATTAAATTAAATTATATAACCATAGTTGACCCAACAATTAACTACACCTTGCCAGATACAATAAAAATTTGTTTAGGCGATCCTCATACATTTAATGATCCTACATCGTCAAGTAATTCTTGGAATTGGGATTTCGGCGATGGCAATACATCAAATACACAAAACGCAACAAATTTATATTTAAACGCTGGTGTATACATCGTAAGCTTAATGACGGCTATGCCTGGTGGTTGTACGCAAACTTTTAATCCATTTGCTATTGTAGAAGTTGTACCTTATGTAAAAAAGCCTATCGATTTTACATTGATGGGTAACTGCAAACCATATGTTGTACAATTTAACTGCACCACTCCAAATGTAATTTCTTATAATTGGAGTTTTGGCGATGGCACCTATTCATCAGTTGCAAATCCATTACATACATTTGATAGTGCAGGGGCCTATACCGTGAATTTAACATTAACAATTGGCTCTGGATGTATAACTGAAATGGATACAATCGTAACAGTAGGACATTTAAATACAGCCAGCGCAAGTTCATATAATGAATGTATAAATAATGCAATTCAATTTGCTATTACTGATAGCTCGGAGTTTGTTTCTTGTGTTTGGCATTTCGGAGATGGATCAACTTCAAATAATTTTTCAACAACCCATGCATACACTGCAGTTGGAAGCTACAATGCATTTATAATTACTACTGATTATACTAATTGTATTGATACATTTTATTTACCAAAAGAAGTTAATGTGACCAATTCAAGCGCCGACTTTAATGTATCAAATCCGGTTGTTTGTTTAGGTGGTAGTATCTCATTTAATAATTTAAGCTTATATGGTAACTCTTACCTCTGGGAATTTGGTGATGGAACTACTTCTACTGATACATTCCCATCACATACATATACACAGGCTGGATTGTACACTGTTATATTAAAAGTTTTTAATGGTGGTTGTATCAGAACAAAGACAGCTATTAACTATATCAATATTGTTGATCCACAAGCTAATTTCAGCTTTGTGACTAACGGTATGTGTATGCCAATATCAGTCACATTTACTCCGCAAACACCAACAGCAGTGACATGGCTATGGGAATTTGGAAATAATGATACCTCAAGTTTATCAAACCCGGTTTATACTTATTATAATGCACCTAATGATTCAATCAAGTTAACTATTACAGATAATTACGGTTGTTCAAAGGTTGTAAAGAAGAAAAAGATTAGCTATTACAAAGCATCTGCTATTGCAAATAATACAAATGGCTGCGCTCCATTACAAATTCAATTTACCGATGCAAGTAATGGCGCAATTTCTTGGAATTGGTTTTTTGGCGATGGGTCAACATCAACACAAAAAAATCCCATTCACACCTACAATGGCGGTTTATTTGATGTGACGCTAATAGCGACTTTTCCAAGTGGATGTATAGATACCGCCTTTTACCCTGGACTAATTAATTCTCAAAAACCAACATCGGATTTTTATTCGCCGACTATTGCTGGCTGCTCTCCGACACAAATCAACTTCACGAACACATCAACAGATGCAACTGATTTCGAATGGAGCTTTGGTGATGGTGTTTCATCAACAAGTATAAATCCTAGTCATATTTATAATATACCAGGATACTACACTATTTCATTAATTACAAGAAGTGATATTGGTTGTGTAGATACTATGGTTAAACCACAGTATATTTTTATTCCGGGCACATATACAAAATTCAATATTCCAATTACATCAGGATGCCAAAATACCTCTATCGGATTTGTTGACTCCTCCATTAACGCATCAATTTACAATTGGAATTTCGGTGATGGTTACACGTCAACTACGACGAATCCTAATCATATTTATCAGGATACGGGAAGTTTTACTGTTACCTTAATCACTTATGATACTTTAGGATGTAGCTCATCATATTCTTTCCCAACTCCAGTTCGTATTTATCAGATTCCAGTAGCAGCAGCAACAACTTCGAACTATACTGGCTGTTCTAATTTTACAACAAGCTTTATAAATCAATCACAATTCGCATCGCAGTATATCTGGTCCTTTGGTGATGGAGCAACGTCAACAGCAACCGACACCTCACATACTTATAACATTGGAGGAAACTTTTATCCTGAATTAATTGCTATTACTAACCGTGGATGTAGAGACACGTTCAACTTTAGTACTCCTGTTAATGTATTGCAGACCCCAACTGCTTCAATGACATTAAGTGATACATTGGCTTGTAATCCTGCAGGAATAACATTAACAACGATTTCATCAGACACGATTAATGCAACTTATAACTGGACATTCGGCAATGGATTATCTAGCAATTCAATAAATCCATCAACATCCTACAACAATCCAGGTTATTATTATCCGAACCTAATTGTAACAAATGCTAACGGTTGCGCAGATACTACTTCAACAACAATACATATCTTAGAAAGTCCAATCGCTAATGGAACAGCATCCATTTATCAAGGATGTAATCCATTAACAATTAATTTCAGTAATATTTCTACAAATGCTGTCGACTATTTATGGAATTTTGGCAATACCGATACCTCACAACTTGAAAATCCTAATTATACCTATTTACAAGCAGGTGTTTATAGTCCACAAATAATTGCATACAACAATTTAGGTTGTTCAGATACTTTTAAATTAAGTAACATAACTGTTTTGCAAAGTCCGATTGCAAATTTCTATAGCAGCGATACAATAGGATGTAAGAACTCTCCAGTTAATTTTATCAATACATCTTCAAATTTAATTGCTTCAACATATAATTGGAATTTGGGAATAAGCACTTCAACTATGTTTGAACCTACTATCTCCTATCCATTCTCGGGGAATTATACTATTTCATTAATTGTTTTGAATTCGAATGGATGCAGTGATACATTAACTAAAAACAACTACATTAATATTGCTGATTCATTACCGCCAGATGAAGATCCGATTATGAGCGTTTCTGTTTTATCTGACAATACAGTCAGTATTACCTGGAGAAATAGCTTTGCTAGTGATTTAAAAAAGTACAAACTTTATCGATTAAATGATTCAACTAGTGATTATGATTTGATCTATACAGACAATAATGCCCAAAATTTTTCATCAATTAATTATAGTACTTATATCGATACTGCTTTAGTAACGAAGTTCAACACGTATACTTATAAAGTTCAAACCATCGATTACTGTGAAAACGCACTTGCAATTAGCCAATTACATGCTTCAACTAGCATTAATATAACTGCACAAACTGCAAATCAGAATATCTATGTATCATGGACACCTTATGGCGGTTGTGATTTAAACACCTACGAATTATATCGTACCGAAAAACCAAGTGGTAGTCCTGTTTTAATAGCAACACTTAATAACACTACACTATCATACTTAGACACAGGCTTGTATTGTCCATATGAGTACTCCTATTTGGTTAAAGCAACTGATTTATGTTCATCAACATTTTACTCTAACAGCGACACATCGAACGCTACACCAATAAACATTTTAGAAAATCAACATGTAGATATTATACGATCAACTGTAGTAGATAATAAAATGGTATTAACAGAATGGTCAACGCCTGCATTACATCCTGAAAGAGTTTCATCTTATGAAATATACAGATCAATAGACAATATTGCATTTTCTTTAATTGCATCAGTGCCGGCAGGAATTACTTTCTACAATGATTATGATTCAGATGTTAATGCAAAAGAATATTATTACCATATTCTTGTAAAAAACGACTGTAGTCTATTAGGAACAAAAAGTAATCTTGTTACATCCATTTATTTACAAGGTGAGTTAATTAATAGGACAACCTATTTAAACTGGACACATTACAAAGAATGGACTCCAGGAGTTGATAAATATGAGATTCAATATTTAAACTCAGAAGGGCAATGGGAGGTAATTAAAGTAGTTGATGGAAATAATATTTCAACATCTTTTGATGAATAAGCTGTTATTTTAATTCATTAGGATTAAATTTGCTGTTATGGCAGTGCAAATTAGAACATCGAGAACTTTACTTTTATTTTACTCTTTAGTATTTTATGTTTTACTGCAATTTTCTTGGTGGTCTTATTTACTCATTAATTTAAATAAGGAGTTATACTATCAAAAAATAGAATTTGCACAAAAGACTTCTATTACCAAACAAGAATTTGAACATTATAAATTACAAAACAACAACCTTCTTAAAAAGAGATGGTCAATGGTTGCGGGCGAAGGAGTAGTTTTTCTTTCCCTTTTGATTTTTGGAATTTACAGAACTAAAAGAGCTTTTAATCAGGAATTTGATTTAGCTAGACAACAGAAAAACTTTTTATTGTCAATTACACATGAATTTAAATCTCCATTAGCCGCTATAAAACTTAGTCTGCAAACAATACATAAAAGACATTTAGAAGAAAATCTAAAAAAAGAAATTATTTCCAGAGCACTAAACGAGACAGACAGAATAAATTTATTAATTGAAAATGCACTCTTTGCAAGCCGCTTAGAGTCTCAAAATGCTGAATATCATTTTGAGGATTTTAATTTTAGTGATTACGTAACCGAACTTATATCAAACTATCAAAAGGGTATCTTCAACGAATCAGAAATAATTTTAGAACGAGAGAACAACATTTTTTATAAAGGCGATAAACTTGCATTAACTTCTTTGATTTACAACTTGCTAGAGAATGCTGAAAAATACAGCCACAAGCCTGCACAAATCATGTTAACACTTAAAAAAAAACATAGCAATATAGAGCTAATAGTTAAAGATTTTGGATGTGGAATAGAAATAAAAGAACGAGATAAAGTTTTTGATAAATTCTATCGAATTGGGAATGAAGAAACAAGAAGAACAAAGGGAACCGGACTTGGACTATACATTGTTAAAAAAGTAGTTTTAATTCATAAAGGAAATATTGAAATCAAATCAAATATTCCGAATGGAACAATTTTCACAATTAAGCTGCCTAATTAATCACAAGTTCATTTATCTTTTATATCTACCTTTGTATTCTATTTAGGAAAATGCGCAAATTAGGTTTAATTATATTAGATGGATGGGGCATTGCTCCAGAATCGGAAGGGAATGCAATATCAAAAGCAAATATTCCATTTTTCACAAGTCTGCTTAATAATTATCCATCTGCTTCATTAGTTACAAGCGGTGAAGATGTTGGATTACCTGAAGGGCAAATGGGTAATTCAGAAGTTGGGCATTTAAATATTGGAGCTGGCAGAGTCGTTTGGCAAGACCTTGCAATTATCAATAAATCTATCCGAGAAAACACACTAGAATTAAACCCTGTTCTGGTTAAATTAATTCAATTAGCCAAAGACAAGAAATGCAATGTTCATTTGATGGGATTAGTTTCAGATGGTGGCGTTCATTCTCATATTGAGCATTTAAAATATCTGACTTCAATTCTGCATAAGTATAAAGTTGACAATGTTTTTATTCATGCATTTACAGATGGTAGGGATACTAATCCCATAAATGGTATAAGTTATTTAAAAGATTTAGATAGCCATTTAAAAATCAATACCGGTAAAATAGCTAGCATAATTGGAAGATATTACGCAATGGATAGAGATAATAGATGGGATCGAATTAAAATAGCTTATGATGCATTAGTTAATGGAATTGGCGAGCATTATACTAATTGGGAAGATGGCATCAATGAATCGTACAAGAATGAAGTTACCGATGAGTTTATAAAACCAATAATTGTTACTAACGGTATTGGAGAACCGACAGTTACTATAAAAGAAAATGATTTAGTTTTTTGTTTTAACTTCAGGACTGATAGATGTCGTGAAATAACGCAAGTACTTACCCAAGATAGTATGCCTGCATTTAACATGAAAATAATCCCATTAGATTATTTCACTATGACTAAATACGACCATAACTATAAAAATATTCATGTTGTTTTTGAAAAGGACAATTTATATAACACATTGGGCGAAGTACTAGAAAAGGCGGGGAAGCGACAAATTCGTGCAGCTGAGACTGAGAAATATCCTCATGTTACATTTTTCTTTTCTGGCGGAAGGGAGACACCTTTTAAAAATGAGATAAGGTTAATGGCAGCATCTCCAAAAGTTACTACCTATGATTTACAGCCTGAAATGAGTGCGGAAGATGTTAAAATTCTTGTATTGGAGGAAATAAAAAAAGAAAGTGCTGAATTTATCTGCTTAAATTTTGCCAATGCAGATATGGTAGGTCATACAGGTGTAATAAGTGCGGCCATTAAAGCCGTTGAAAAAGTTGATAACTGCTTGAATGAAATTATCAATTTGGGTATAAAGCATCAATATGATTTTATTATTATTGCTGATCACGGAAATGCTGATAAAATGTTAAATGACGATGGAAGTCCGAATACAGCTCACACATTAAATCCTGTTCCAATAATTTATGTTGGCGACAAAAATAAAAAGGTAAGAAGAGGAAAGCTAGCTGATATTGCCCCGACTATTCTTCACTTAATGAACATCCCTATTCCGAGTGAAATGACAGGTGAAATTTTGATACATTAAAGGTGAAAAAAACTATTTTTCTATTACTGCTTTGCAGTGTCTTTACAATTAAATTATCCTTTTCTCAGTCGAGATTAGGAATTTTTGCCGGATACGGTACTACTTGGTATTATGGAGATCTTAATGATCGTATTTTAACGAGTAAGGAACTTTTGGGCCATTACTGGAATGTTGGATTTGTCTATCGCTTAAACACAAGGAGTAGTTTATCAATTAACTATAACAATGCATATATCGAAGGGGCGGACTCTTTAGCCATTCATGCATTCAATAGAAAAAGAGATTTGCACTTTCAATCCGATATAGAAGATATTGCATTGAGATATGAATATCAACTCTTCAAAAAATTTTCTGTTAGAAAAAAACAATTGCTTACTCCCTATATTATTTTAGGAATTGGCGCTTTACATCATAATCCTGTGGCCATTTTAAACAACAATGAGGTTGAATTACAATCACTGGGAACAGAAGGCCAGTTCATAGAAGGAGGACAATATCCAAAACCTTATAAACTTTATCAATTATCAGTGCCAACAGGTATAGGAGTTGAAACTAGACTTTCCAATGCTTTTTCATTGCGATTAGAGATTATTAATCATTGGACATTTTTTGATTACTTAGATGACATTAGTACTGTATTTGCCGATTCAACCAGACTTTCACAAACGACTAATGGACAACTGGCTGTTGAACTAGCAAATAATTTTCAAAAAGGATACCCTGCAGATGGAGTTGGAAGAGGAAACAAAAAAAATAACGATACTTATGTTACAGCTGGCATTAGCATAGTTTATAGAATTGTTAATGGAAATCAGCAAGGAATGAAAGGGAACAATAGAAAATCAAAGGGCAAGAAAAAGAAAAAGAACAACTGTGACGCTTACGATTAAACAACGGATTGTTTTTAGTAATTTTGCATTCTCAAATTAATCGTGGAACTACAACAAGTCATTGAATTTTACAAAAACAGAGGACAAACTTCTGAACTCTATTCAATGCTTTTTAACGAACAGAAAAAAGCTGTTTATTTAAATGGGTTAACAGGTTCTGCAAGTGCTTTATTCATTGCTGGGTATTTTAATCAATTTACAAGCCCAATTTTAGTTTTATTAGGTGATCGTGAAGAGGCGGCCTACTTTCAAAATGATTTAGAGAACCTACTTGGAGAAAAGAGAGTTTTATTATTCCCTTCCTCTTATAAAAAGCCTTACAAAATTGATCAACTCGATAGTTCGCTGGTACTTCAACGAGCGGAAGTACTAACGCGAATTAACAAATCAGACAATCTGATTGTAGTCAGTTATCCTGAAGCTATTCAAGAAAAAGTAATTACTAAAAAATCACTCGAACGAAATACTTTAGAAATAAAATTAAACGAACGACTTTCAACTGACTTCATTCAGGAGTTTTTAATAGAAAATAAATTTGAAAAAACTGATTTTGTTTATGATCCAGGACAATTTTCAATCAGGGGTGGAATAGTAGATATCTATTCTTTCGCTCATGAACTGCCCTACCGAATTGAATTTTATAACGATAAAATTGAGTCTATCAGATGTTTTGATCCTTCAACGCAGTTAAGTGAGAAGAACATTGGATTTGTAACTATCATTCCGAATATACAAACCGGAATTGTTAAAGAAGAACAAGAAACCTTTTTTAATTTCATTGCAAAAAACACCCTGTTTTTTATCAAAGATTTAGAATATGTTTATCAATGCATAGAAGCTTCGCAAGAGATCACAGAACAAAATTATGGTACCAATATCTTTTATGAAGAGGAACAAGTAGAGCGAAATATAGATGACATCTTTGATTCAATTAAAATCTTCAAAGAAAATTTACAAGCAAGAACTATCATTGAATTTGGTAATAAGCCTTATAATAACGATGTTCCTATTATTGAATTTAAAACAAAGCCTCAACCACATTTCAACAAGAATTTTAATTTATTACTAGAAGACTTATATAAGAGTCAAAAAAAAGGATTTACTAACTTGCTTTTTTCTGATCAAGCTAAGCAAGCTGAACGAATCCATTCGATATTTGAGGATATACCGAGACCAGATGAATTTAAAGGAAAAGAATTAAAATTTCATACATTGCTAACATCACTTCATCAAGGATTTATTGATGATGATTTAAAAATTAATTTTTACACTGATCATCAAATTTTTGATCGCTATCATCGTTTCCGTTTAAAAAAGAATTATAGCAAAAGTGAATCGATAACTTTAAAAGAGCTCTACTCATTAAAACCTGGGGATTTTATCACACACATTGATCATGGTGTTGGAAGATTTGCAGGCCTAGAAACAATGGATGTAAATGGGAAACCCCAAGAAGCCATTCGTTTAGTTTATAAGGATAACGATATTTTATACATCAGTATTCATAGTTTGCATCGTATTGCAAGGTATAGCAGCAAAGATGGTAATGCTCCCACATTAAATAAGCTAGGATCTACTGCTTGGGCAACATTAAAATCAAAAACAAAAAAGAAAGTTAAAGATATTGCCAAAGACCTAATTGCTCTTTATGCAAAACGAAAAGCACAGAAAGGGTTTGCGTTTAGCAGAGATGGATACCTTCAAAATGAATTAGAGGCCTCATTTATATACGAAGACACTCCCGATCAAATCAAGTCGACAGTAGACGTTAAAAAGGATATGGAGAAAGAATATCCGATGGATCGTTTAATTTGTGGAGATGTTGGATTTGGCAAAACTGAGATTGCCATCAGAGCGGCTTTTAAAGCAGCAACAGATGGAAAACAGGTAGCTATATTAGTGCCTACAACAATTTTAGCATTACAACATTACCGTACATTTAAAGATCGATTAAAGAGTTTTCCAGTCAACATTGATTACATCAACCGCTTTAAAACTAGTGCGCAGCAAATAGAAACTCTGAAACAATTAAGCGAGGGTAAAATTGATATTATCATTGGTACTCATCGTATACTGAGTAAAGATATAAAGTTTAAAGATTTAGGTTTGATGATTATTGATGAAGAACAAAAGTTTGGTGTATCATCAAAAGAAAAATTAAAATCAATTAAATTAAACGTTGATACATTAACACTAACGGCTACGCCTATTCCAAGAACACTTCAGTTTTCTTTAATGGGCGCTCGTGACCTCTCCATTATTAACACACCTCCTCCTAACCGCTATCCTGTAACTACAGAGGTGCATACTTTCAATGACCATTTGATACGTGATGCTATTAATTATGAAATATCTCGCGGTGGCCAGGTGTTTTTCATTCATAACAGGGTTCAGGATATACATGATATGGCTGGTATGATTGCAAAACTTTGTCCGGGTGTTAAAATTGCTGTTGGTCATGGACAGATGGATGGGGATAAATTGGAAGAAGTTTTAATGAATTTTATTGAGGGGGAAACAGACGTATTATTAGCTACTACCATCATTGAATCTGGTTTAGATATTAGTAATGCAAATACGATGATCATCAACAATGCTCATTATTTCGGATTGAGCGACTTACATCAGATGCGTGGCAGAGTTGGACGATCAAACAAAAAAGCCTTTTGCTATTTACTGGCGCCTCCAGTAACAGTTCTTACACCTGAAGCTCGTCAGCGCTTAAAAGCAATTGAAGAGCATTCCGATTTGGGAAGTGGGTTTCACGTTGCGATGAAAGATTTAGATATTCGCGGTGCAGGTAATTTATTAGGCGGAGAACAAAGTGGATTCATTTCCGAAATTGGTTTTGAGATGTATCATAAAATTCTTGACGAGGCTATTCAAGAATTAAAAGACTCTGATTTCAAAGATGTTTTTCCAAAAGATGAACATGCAGACTTTGTGCAGGATTGTCAAATTGATACCGATATGGAAATGAGAATTCCTGAAACATATGTAGAGAATATTGCGGAACGTTTAAGCTTGTACAAAGAACTTGATGAAATAAGTAACGAAGAAAAACTACTAGCATTTGAAAGAAATCTAAAAGATAGATTTGGAGATGTGCCCGCTCAGGTTATTGACTTAATGGACACAATTCGTTTGCGATGGAATGCTAAAAAAATAGGATTCGAAAAAATATTACTAAAGAATAAGCTATTTAAAGGGTATTTTATCAGCTATTCCACTTCTGATTATTTTCAAAGCAATGCATTTAATACCATATTAAAATTTGTCCAACAACATCAACATATTTCAAAGATGAAAGAAGACAAAGGAAAGCTAAGTGTTAGTTTCAGTAATATAAAAACGATTTCTGATGCTAATGCATTGCTAAAAAAAATCTTATCATAGCATTAATTTAATATTTAGCGTTCCAATAAATTATTGCTTTAAGAATTATATCTTTGCACCTCCAAATCCATTATCAAAACATAAAATGTTATATCTAAAAAAGAGTTTAATTCCTGGTGCTGGCAAAGGCCTGTTTGTAAAAAACGAAGTTAAAAAAGGCGAAATCGTTTGCGAATACGAAGGGGAAATTGTTCCTTGGTCAGTATGTGAAAAAAGAGCAGAAGAAGGTCATGAAGGATATGCATTTTTTATTACTAAAAATAGATGTGTTGATGCCTATTTTACAAAAGAAGCGATAGCTAGATATGCGAATGATGCAAAAGGAATTGGACGAGTTGAAGGCTTAAGAAACAATGCTCAATATGAAATTAAAACACGACAAGGAGAAAAGCGTGTTTTCATAGTTGCAACTAAAACATTAAAAGCAAATGACGAAGTTTTAGTTGATTATGGTAAAGACTATTGGAAGAACCTCAATAAGGCAAAAGATTTAAAGGAAAAAGTTAAATCAGAAATAGATAAAGTTCAAAAAAAGGCTAAGAAAAAATAATTTCTTAACCGCTTTTCGTCATCAAATATCCTGCATAAGTTAAAGTAATACCAATGACAATGCTGATTAAAATATAGATCAGCATTGCTATTAAATTTCCCTGTTTAATTAATTGTAACGACTCAATAGAGAATGCGGAGAAAGTTGTAAAACCTCCACACAATCCTGTTGTTAGCAATAATTTCCAATCGTTATTAATTAAACTTTTTTCGAAGAGGCCATATAACACTCCTATTAATAAGCAACCGAAAAGATTTACTGATAATGTTGCGTAAGGAAAATCAGGATTTACTTTTTGATTAAAAAAAACGGAGATTAAATATCGAAGTCCTCCTCCTAAAAAACTTCCTATTCCTACAATAAAGAATTGCTGCATACTTAGCGATGAAATTGTTATTTCAAATATCTACTTTTTTTTGGCATGATGATTGGCTTCCGCAAAATAAGTTCAAAAAATAAGGAGGACCTAATTATGAAAAATTTACTTTACGCTTTTATTGCTTTAGTTATTCTAAATGTTAGTGCTAAAGCAGATGGATTCAGATCTAAACTTAATATCCGGACTTTTAACGATAGGTCAATCATAGTAGAAATCGACCGGATCAATTACAATAACCCTTCAAGAGAAATTATCATTAATGATTTAGCGCCAGGTGACCATAAAATTAAAATATGGACCGTTGGTGGACAGCATCATAACTGCGGACTAGGAGCTGGAAATTTTAGACTAATTTATAATGGATTTATTACCATTCCTGCTAGATCTAAAGTAAAGGCAGTGCTAACCTATCAAAACATTTTAAAAATAACCGAAATTGATCCTTTGCAAGGTAATTATCATCAAGAGTGTAACAATGCGGGAGTACCAAGTGGTTATGGATATTGCGGAAACTATTACGGCAACTATTTCACTAATAACAACTACCATAATAATCGATTTGAGGAATTAAAAGATTTAGTAGCGCGTGAAAGCTTTGATGATACGAGATTAGACATCTGTAAGGAATACATCAGAACAAACCCAATTAGCAGTGAAGAACTCAAAGAACTTTTAGAACTCATCACCTTTGAAAGTAACCGAATTAATCTTGCGAAATATAGTTATCGATATGTAAATGATCCTGGTTATTTCTACACAGTATACAATGCTTTTACATTCAACAGAAGTGTCACCGAGTTAATCAATTGGATTAACCGCCAGTCATAATCCCCACTTTTCATGTTTTAGCCCCGGTGTGTGTAACAATCGGGGCTTTTTTATGTTTGTCTTTTAAGGTTACAGAGTAAATTATAGTTAAATTTGTATCAACATTTAAAGTACCAAGCTTAAAAACATGACATCCAACAATCAAGTTCTTGAGAAAGTAATAATAAAATTTGCAGGTGATTCTGGCGACGGAATGCAGCTGACAGGAACACAGTTTACGAATACAGCAGCCATGTTTGGGAATGACCTAAGTACATTTCCAGATTTCCCTGCTGAAATCAGAGCCCCTCAGGGAACAATTCCGGGTGTATCTGGATTTCAATTGCACTTTGGCAGTGTAAACATCTTTTCACCAGGCGATTTTTGCGATGTGCTTGTTGCGATGAATGCTGCTGCATTAAAAGCTAACCTCGCAAATTTAAAAAAGGGGGGGACTGTCATCGTGAACAGTGATGGATTTGATCCTAAAAACTTAAGATTAGCAAATTACTTCGATAATGTAAGTCCTTTGACAGATGGGTCATTAGAAGCATACCGCATAATTAGTATAGATGTCACCAAAATTACCAAGGCGGCGCTAGCTGATTCGGGCTTAGGCACTAAAGAAATTGATCGTGCCAAGAACATGTTTGTACTTGGGTTTTTATATTGGATGTACAACCGCGAAATGTCGTTTACAATTAAGTTTTTAGAAGATAAATTCTCCAAGAAACCTGAGATTCTTGCTGCTAATATTAAAGTGCTTCATGCAGGGTACAACTTTGGTGAGACCAGCGAAACTGCACCTACCCGATTTACTATAAACCCGGCACCGATGCCTTCGGGAATCTATAGAAACATTATGGGTAATCAGGCAACTGCCATTGGTTTGATAGCGGCCTCTAAAAAAAGTGGTCTTGATTTATTTTTAGGTAGTTACCCTATCACACCTGCTTCGGATATATTGCACGAATTAGCGCGACATAAAAATTTCGGAGTTAAAACATTTCAGGCAGAAGATGAAATTGCTGCGATTTGCTCTGCAATAGGAGCTTCGTTTGGAGGGAAATTAGGAATTACCACTTCATCAGGACCAGGTATTGCCTTAAAGACGGAAGCAATGGGTCTTGCTTTAATGCTTGAATTACCGCTTTTAATTATCAATGTTCAGCGTGGAGGCCCATCAACTGGCTTACCTACCAAAACAGAGCAAAGCGATTTGTTTCAGGCTGTTTATGGACGAAATGGAGAAGCACCAATTCCTGTGATTGCTGCAAAATCTGCTGCTGATTGTTTTGAAACAGTTTATGAAGCATGCAGAATTGCTTTAGAATATATGACTCCCGTAATCTTCCTAAGCGATGGATACATTGCAAATGGATCAGAGCCTTGGAGATTTCCAAATGCGGATCAACTAAAGCCTATCAAAGTTGAATTTACAACTGAGTTAAACAGTGAGAAGTTTTTACCTTATAAACGAAATGAAAATCTTTCGAGACCATGGGCTATACCTGGAACTAAAGGATTAGAACACAGAATTGGGGGATTAGAGAAGCAACACGAAACTGGTAATATCAGCTACGATCCGGAAAACCATGAATTCATGGTAAAAATGAGAGCTGCTAAAGTAGAGAAAGTTGCAGATTCAATACCTGATCAAACAATCGACAACGGAACAGAGAAAGGTAAAATTTTAGTTTTAGGATGGGGTTCAACCTATGGTGCGATTAAAGGTGCAGTTATAGAAGCAAGAGCTAAAGGAATTGATGTTAGCCATGCACATATCAGACATATCGTTCCTTTCCCAAAAAACCTAGGTGATTTATTAAAGAATTACGAAACAGTTTTAATTCCTGAAATGAATACGGGACAATTAAAATCAATTATCAGAGATAAGTTTTTGGTGCCTGCAATTGGGTTAAATAAAATTAAAGGGATGCCATTTGCAACTTCAGAAATTTTAGTAAAAATAGAAGAACTAGTTTAGTATACACATTACCGTTAGACAACATTTTAATGGAAACAACAAACACAACAACCCCTGCAATGACAAGTAAAGATCTGGTTACAGATCAAGAAATAAGATGGTGTCCTGGCTGCGGTGATTATTCAATATTAAAACAAGTTCAAACAGTTGTACCAGAACTTGGAATACCAAGAGAAGATATTGTTTTTATCTCTGGTATCGGCTGCTCATCTCGCTTTCCTTATTACATGGAAACGTTTGGAATGCATTCTATTCACGGGAGAGCATCTGCAATTGCTAGTGGATTAAAAGCAACGCGACCAGAACTTAGTGTATGGATTGTTTCAGGCGATGGTGATTCATTATCTATTGGAGGCAATCATTTTATTCATTTATTAAGAAGGAATTTTAATGTGAATCTACTTTTGTTCAACAATGAAATTTATGGTTTAACAAAAGGACAATATTCACCAACCTCAGAAGAAGGAAAGATAACTAAATCTACTCCTATGGGGTCTATTGATCATCCTTTTAATCCTATTGCGTTAGCGCTAGGAGCTGAAGGAAGTTTTATTGCAAGGTCGATGGACAGAGATCCTGTTCATTTGAAGGATATGCTCAGAAGGTCTAATGCTCATATTGGAACATCGTTATTAGAGATATATCAAAATTGTAATGTTTTTAATGATGGGACATTTGAACTTTTCACTGAAAAATCAAGTAAGAAAGAGGAGACGATTTTTTTAGAAAATAATAAGCCATTAGTTTTTGGTCAGAATTTAGACAAAGGAATTATGCTTGATGGATTTAAACCTATTATTGTTTCATTGGAAAATGGAAAATATAGTGTTAATGACTTATGGGTTCATGATGAAAGTGATTTAACAAAGGCTGGTATTCTTTCTAGATTTTTTGAAAGACCTGTTGATGGCACTGGACATTTACCTCGACCATTCGGTGTGTTTTACGAAAACAATCGTGCTTGCTATGAAACAGGCCTTAACGATCAAATTGAATTCGCAAAGCAAAAGAAAGGAGAAGGAAGTTTAGATGCCTTGTTAAAAGGTGGAGAAACCTGGGAAATCAAATAATTGCTATTCGTATTTAGCTACTATTGGCATTCGGCGTCCGCGACCAAATGACTTAGTAGAAACTCGTATGATTGGAGCAAATTGATTTCGCTTCCATTCATTGGCATTAACCATTTTTATCACTTTCGTTACTACATCGGCGTTATTCAACTTTTGAATTATTGATTGAACACTTTTTGTTTTTTCGATATACTCAAACAAAATAGCATCTAATAAATCATAATCGGGTAAGGAATCAGAATCCTTTTGATTGGGGTGTAATTCAGCTGATGGAGCTTTTGTAATAGTGTTTACAGGAATAATCTCACTTTTACGATTGATATAATTAGCGAGCTCATAAACTTCTGTTTTATACAAATCTCCAATAACAGATAATCCTCCGCACATATCGCCGTAAAGGGTTCCATACCCTACTGCTAATTCACTTTTATTAGAAGTATTTAAAAGAATAAAACCAAACTTATTGCTTAATGCCATTAAGATATTTCCACGGATTCGCGATTGAATATTTTCTTCAGCTATATTAAAAGAGGTGCCTCGAAAAGAATCATGCAAAGCAAGTTCATAGCGGTTAAATATATCGGCAATAGAAACAATTTCGTGTGAACACTTTAATTTATCAACTAAGCACAATGCATCATCGATAGAATGCTGTGAAGAAAATTCTGAAGGCATTAAAACTGCATGCACATTTTCTGAACCTAGTGCATCAGCAGCTAACGCTAATACAACTGCAGAATCAATTCCTCCAGATAGACCAACAATAGCTTTTTGAAAACCTGATTTACCAAAGTAATCTTTTATTCCAAGAACAAGTGCGTTATTAATCTTGGAGATTTTCGAAGGTGTTTCGTAACTAACTTTTTTGTCGGTAGTAAATGACTTTGTAGTCGTATCAAAATCTACAATTAAAAAGTCATCTTTAAAATAATCCAGTTCCTTTACGATAGATCCATCAGCATTCATTGCCAAAGATCCCCCATCAAAAACAAAATCCGTATTAGCGCCAACCTGATTTACATAAACAAGCGGAAGTTGATAGTTGCTTACATTCTTTCTTAAAATATTTTTACGCTCTTCTTCGTGATTAAAATCAAACGGAGAAGCTGCAATATTTACCATTAATGACGGAGCCTCTTTAACGAGTTCATTCATTGGCCAATTGGTATACAAAGGATCGGCATCAATATTCCAAAGGTCTTCGCAGATTGTTAAGGCTATTTTCACCCCTTTCACATTTACGCATGCGTAAGATTTGTTTTGTTCAAACCAACGATACTCTTCAAAAATATCATAAGTGGGCAATAACGATTTATTTCTTATTGAAGTTATTTCTCCATTCTGAATTAGCACCGCAGAATTAAACAAGTTCTTTCCATTAACATCTGGATTAACAGTTGGCGCTCCTATAATGACAGAAATGTTTTTACATTGTTGGGCGATATCCTGCAAATCAATATTACAGCTTTCAATAAAGTGTTGGTAATTTAGTAAATCCAATGGAGGATAGCCACATAAAGCCAATTCAGAAAAAACTAGCAAATCGATATTTTGGTTTATCGACTCATGAATTTTATCGAGAATAATTTTCTTATTGAATGTTAAGTTACCTACATGGTAATTCAACTGAGCTAGTGCAATACGCAGCATTGAGTAATGATAAACCTAATTAGAACATAATTCCAAGATTCAAGGCTACATAATTTGAAATAGCCTTGAATTCAGGATCATTGTCTTTTGATTTTGTTAAAACATCAACAAATCCATTATTAAATTCTAACGATACTAAAAAAGTTGTTGACCCCGAGATGGTGTACTCCGCACCTAAGGCTATCATCATCGACATATTTATATCTGTAATGTTTGCTTTCGATTCAATATTTGATTCAGTAATTGACCCCTTTTCGGTATTTGTCTTAGCCGACAAGTTCAATCCTGGCACCAAACCAAATTGTCCGAAATAGCGATAACGGTTGAACTCATTTGTTTTCATTTTAATTCCGATTGGTAGCTCCACATACTTTAATACATAACTTGTTCGAGTTAATACCGCAGCGCTATCATAGTTTAAAATTCCTCCACGATAAGTAACCTGCAATCCGTATGTCAATGCGTAATTAGATGCAAAATTACTTTCTCCCATCAAACCGTAAGTAAAACCTAACTTAGAGCCATCTTTATTTAAGTCTTTCGTATCTGGTTTCATCCAAGCAATAGTGGGTGCAACTTTTAACCCAAAATGAAATTTTTGTTCCTGAGCGTTCGTTATCTTCGCAGACAATATTGCAATAGTTAAAAATAGTAAAAACTTATTCTTCATGATTTCAAGATTTGGTTCGGTAAAATTAGGAAAATTTGCAATAGTTGTTTGCTTATTTGGGATAATAATAGGGCTTAACAGCTGTACTGAAAATAAAAAGAAAAAAAACGCTCCTATTCCGGTAGAAATACCAGATATCAAAATATCCTTAAAGGTTAATCGATTTGAACAGGATTTATTTTCAATTAGAGAATTTGATAGCCTTTCAGTAGACAAACTTCGAAATAAATACGGTGATTTTTTTGATATATGGTGTTTAAAATTATCAGGTATTGCTACAAGATCAATGTTAATAAAATCAAATGGCCAAATAACATTACCAATTAGCCAGGAGTTAATAAGCAATTTAAAGCAATACACAGATGATAAATACATGCTTGAGGTATTTAGCGATGTAAATAAGAAATATTCAAACTTCGAAGGACTGAGTGATAGCTTAAAAAATGTTTTTAGCAGATATCATGTGGCATTCCCAAATAAAAAAATTCCAACAATCACAACTTACCTATCTCCTTTTTACTCTAACATCACTGCAACAGAAAGCAACTTAGGAATTGGTCTGCATTCTTATCTGGGTTCCGATTACAAATATTATCCGAGTACTGGCATGCCACTTTATATAATCAAAAAATTGAGCAAGGATTATCTTATAACAGATGCTATGAAAGGATGGCTTGATAGCGATTACATGAATGACACATCTGATCAAGGTTTTATAAATCAAATTATATATCAAGGCAAAGTTTTATACGCACTTGAGTTATTGGTGCCTGAAGCCGATGATACAATTAAAATCGGCTATTCATCAAAACAGTTAGATTGGGTATTTGAAAACGAACAGAATATTTGGAAAGTTTTTGTAGACAACAATCTTTTATTCAGCAACAAACCTAAACTATATTTAAAGTTTATTAACGATGGCAATACAACTAGTGGATTCCCTAAAGAATCTCCTGCAAAGCTAGGTGCATTTATTGGTTGGCAAATAGTAAGATCTTACATGCATAAGCATGAAGGAGTAAAACTAGAGGCACTTTTTAATATGAATGATGGCAAAGCAATACTTAATGAATCGGGATACAAGCCTAATAAAGATTAAATGAACACGATAAAATATTTCACTTTCAATCCTACACAAGAAAACACTTATGTGATTAGCAACGAAAGTAACTTGTGCGTTATTATAGATCCAGGATGTTATTATCCAGAAGAGAAAAAAGAACTATTCGATTATATTCAAGAATCCGGTTTACAACCAGTTCACTTATTAAATACTCATTGCCATACCGATCATGTAATGGGTAATGCATTTGTAAAAGAGTGCTTTGGCTTAAGTCCGAAAATTCACGCTCAAGAATTAGTTGTGTTAAATCATGCTAAGACATTAGGGTCTTCATTTGGATTATTTATGGATGAATCACCAGATCCTGAAATTTGTCTTGAAGAAGGGGGATTCATTACTTTTGGAGAAACGACATTAAAAATTATTTTCACTCCAGGGCATTCACCAGGAAGCGTTTGTTTTTATAATGAAAGTGAAAAATATTTAATTGGTGGAGACGTCTTATTTAAAAATAGTATTGGTCGAACAGATTTGCCAGGAGGGGATTTAGAAACATTGCTAAATTCAATATCTGAAAAATTGTTTAAATTAGATGAGGATACAATTGTATACCCGGGACATGGACCATCAACGAGCATTGGATACGAAAAAATCAATAATCCATTCTTAAAAAATTATTGAATTAATGAGCTATAGAGCAACTCTCACGTTATTATTACTTTTTTCATTCTCCTTTACCTATAGTCAGTCAGTACAATTATCTTCCGCCAATATCAATCAAGGTGGTTTTGATTACGCAGCTGTAATTGGAAAACTTGATGAAGGTTATGTAGTACTTCAGAGCAATATACCAATTGGAACAGACAAAGAGCGTGTAGGCTTAAAAACTAGAAAACTACAAATAAGTTTTTTTGATGATCAATTAATAAGAAAATGGCAAGCGCCAATGAACTGTAATGTTAATGGTGCTACAATAGAAAATATTTTTGCATTCGACAACAAAATAATTTTACTGTATAGTTTGTTTTCAAAAGATAATAGCACCATTGAAATTTATTATGACTCTTATAACTCGGATGGAAAATCAGTACAACTAAAAAATAAATTAGGATCTGTTGCCATCACCAAGTTTAATAATTTGGAAAAAATCAGAGTGATTCTTAGTCCAGACAAAAACAATTTTGGAGTTTACATTAATGAATCAGACGACAACAATCAGAACATAAACATACTAACATGTAGCAACATTGGTGAAATCAGCAATAATGCATTTAAATTAAATTTTGGAAGCGGACAATTATATCTGAGCAATTTCATGTTGGACAATTCGAACAACTTTTACTCAAGCGGACAAGTTAAAAGCAAAGAAAATAAAAAGCAAAAATCACAGTACCTTTTTTGCTATTTATCATCAATAAATTCTGTTATAGAAAAAGTTGTAAGCGATATCAATTCTCCAGTATCAGATATCATGATAAAATACAATTCAGTAAAAAACGAAATAGTTTGTGGGGGTATTGGTGTTGACAATACATCATATAGTGGCTCTGGCATAAAGCTTTTAATTATAGATTCACTTTTTCATTTCAGAGAAGTAAACTATTCTATACAAGGTAGCAGTTTAAAAGAATTAATTGGAGAAAGAAACAATAGTGGAATCAGTCTGGACAATTACACTATACAAGACTTAATACCCAGAGAAGATGGTGGTGCTTTGCTTGTTGCAGAAGCTCAATATTTAAGTGAATATTCATTTTATGATCAGTTCACGCAAACATTTAACAGAAGAACAGAATATCACTTCGATAATATCGTTTTATTTTCTATTTCACCTGAAGGAAACATTGATTGGTGTAAAGTGATTAAGAAGGAGCAAGTTACGATGGACGATTTTGGAATATTCTCTTCATTTGCATCCTATCTAAATAACGAGGAAATAGGAATCATTTACAATAAAGACTCTGGCAGAAACTTCGAATTAATGCATGTATTAATCACAAAAGATGGTCAATTATCGAGTAAAAGAATAAGTAAATCGAATATTGACGCGATTATTCCCAAATATAACAGGCAGACCAATGCCACTGAAATTTGTGTTCCGGTTCTAATAAAACGACAGTTATATTTGGCCAAAATTGAATTTGAATAACACTTAGATTCATTAGGAATTTAACTTGTTTTCTTTATGTTCGCCAAAACTATTATTAATCAGAGATTGTTTGTATTCGTAATTATCCCTTTAATTATTCTAGAAAATTAGATATATTGATTAAATTTGCGACCATGAGAAAAATAACATTTAACAATAAGCAAAGTCCGTTATTTGACGCTTTAAGAGAAAAAACAGACGCTTATTTCGAGACTCACAACATCCCTGCTACTGGTAACTATAAACTATTTAGCAAGACCATTATATTAGTTTCGGTTGCAATTACCGCCTATCTGCTTTTAGTTTTAGGTGATTTACATTGGGGTATTCAAGTAGGGTTATGTGCTATACTTGGATTAACCTTTGCGAGCATTGGATTTAATGTAATGCATGATGGTGCTCATGGCTCCTACTCTTCAAACAAACATTTGAACAATATCATGTCATACTCATTAAACATGATGGGCTGTTCAAGTTTTATGTGGAAGATAAAGCACAATGTTATTCACCATACTTATACAAATATTGAAGGTGTTGATGATGATATTGCAATTGGTCCTTTAATGCGCGTTAATGAACACCAAAAGAAATATTGGATTCATAGATTTCAACATATCTACTGGGTGATATTATACGGATTAACTTACTTTATATGGATATTTGGTAACGACTTCAAAAAATATTTTACTGGAAAAATTGGTCCAACTCCAATTCGCAAAATGAAGCTTTCTGAACACTTTGGATTTTGGATTACTAAAATAATTTATATTTCATTATTGATTGTTTTGCCATCATACCAGCATGGATTAGGTTATGCATTAATTGGATATGGAGTGATATTATTTGTAACTGGATTAGTTATAGCAGTTGTATTTCAATTAGCGCATGTTGTAGAAGACACTAAATTCCCATCTCCAGATAATAATACTAATAAGATTGAAAATGAGTGGGCATTGCATCAGATTAATACAACTGCAAATTTTGCAACACACAATAAAGTAATTAGTTGGTTCATGGGTGGATTAAACTTTCAGGTGGAGCATCACCTGTTTCCAAAAATAAGCCACATTCATTATCCAGAAATAAGTAAAATTGTACGCAACACATGCAGAGAATTCAATGTTCAATATATTGAATATCCTACATTTATTAGTGCAATTGGGGCACATTTGCGCCACTTAAAAGAATTAGGAAGAGCCTAGTTTTTACGATTCATTAGTGAATCTGCAAGATCAATTAACGGCTGTTTACGATCTACGTCAATAGGAATTGCGTTTAAATGCTGCAACGCATCATTATAAAGTTCATGCATTTTATTTTCTGCAATTTGTCTTACACTTATTTGATCATAAATAGCGGTAATAGAATTTACTTTAAGTTGGGTTTTATCGGTACTATTAATCCAACCGGATAGTTCCTCTTTTAATTCACCATTTGCTTTATTAAGCGCGGTAATCAACAAATATGTTTTTTTATTTGCCAAAATATCTCCTCCTACTTGTTTTCCAAAAAGACTGGCATCACCATAAACATCAAGAATATCATCTTGAAGTTGAAATGCAATTCCAAGGTTTACACCGAAGTTGTATAGGTGGTTAGCCGCTGTAATATCAGCTTTTCCTATTAGCGCACCGATTTTAAGCGAGGCTCCTAACAATACTGCTGTTTTCAATCGAATCATCTCAATATAGTCTTCGATACTTACCTCATTCATTGATTCGAAATCCATATCATATTGTTGACCTTCGCAAACTTCCAAAGCGGTTTTTGTAAATACTTCCATTACTTCTTTAACAACGCTTGAAGGAGAATCCATCACTAGCTGACACGATCGAACAAACATTGCATCACCAGCTAAAATTGCGATATTAGAATTCCATTTTGCATGCACAGTTGGCTTTGTTCTACGAAGAGGTGCATGGTCCATAATATCATCGTGAAGTAACGTGAAATTATGAAAGACTTCCAATCCTAATGCTGGAGAAATAGCGAGCTGCACATCTCCATTAAACGCATCACAAGCCATTAAGGTAAGGACTGGTCGCATTCTTTTGCCACCGAGTGAAATCATATACCTTATAGGATCGTATAATCCTTTAGGGTTTTCAGGAAATTTGAGTTTATTTACAGACTGATGAATCAAATCAGAAAGTTCAGCAAGTGATTTCATTTACGCAGAAACTAAATGGCGTACTTCGATTAATTTCTTAATTCCTTCATCTAAGGAAGTCATTCTGCGATTCAACAATTGACGAGCAACTGTAATATCCGGGCATCGTCTTGTCATATCACCTTCTTTCAAAGCAGGCAGAAAAACGATTTTAGATTTAGAGCCTGCAATTTCGATGATTTTACTTGCAAGATCAAGAATTGTTATTTCATAATCGCTACCAATATTAGCAACATCATTTACAATTTGATTATTATAAAAAGCATTTAAACAAGCATCCACATTATCATCCACATAGCAGAATGTTCGTGTTTGACTACCATCTCCATAAATTGTAATATCCTGATTACTTAATGCAGCCGATAAAAATTTAGACATTACAAAATCTTCACTTTGCTTTGGGCCATAGGTATTGAAGAATCGAAATATTGTAAACTCCAATCCATATTCTTGAAAATAAGATCTTAGATAGGCTTCTCCTACATTCTTTACAATCGCATAAGGCAATCGAGAATTTAGAGGAGTTGTATGTTCGTTTTGAGGAAACTCCACTGGTTCGCCATAGACCTCTGAACTTGAAGAATAGTAAACTCGCTTTACCCCTGTATTTTTACTTAGATTAAGAATATTACGAATACCATCTAAGTCGTTTAAAACCATTACTGGATTAGCTATTGTGCGCTTCACGCCCACTACTGCTGCATAATGAAAAACATAATCAAAACGAAAGGCATGAAAAATCGAAGATATTTCAGTTAAATCATTTACATCTGCCTTTATGAAACGGACATTATTATAAACCGAAACGGGTAATTTATGTTCTGACCCCGTCAACAAATTATCTACGATAATAATAGAGTTTTCGGGATTGTCGGCCAATTTTTGCGCTAGGCAACTCGCAACAAATCCTGCTCCTCCAGTAACTAATATTTTTCTCTGCATACTTAATTCACTTTTCAACTTTATTGCGAAATACTACAACTAGATTTGTAATGCAATTTACAACTTTGCAATTAAAAATCAAATCAAATTTAGCAAATATTTACCATAGCCACTTTTAACCAATGGCTCAGCTAATTTATTCAATTGATTTTTATTAATGTACCCCATTCTAAAAGCTATTTCTTCGATACAGCCTATTTTAAGTCCTTGGCGTTCTTCAATAACCTGAACAAACTGACCAGCTTGCATTAACGATGTGAAAGTACCCGTATCCAGCCAAGCAGTACCTTTATCAAGGATACCTACTTTCAATTTACCTTTTTCCAAATAAGCTTTATTTATATCTGTAATTTCATATTCTCCGCGAGGTGAAGGCTTCAAATTTTTTGCTATTTCAATTACATCATTATCATAAAAATAAAGACCTGGTACAGCATAATTAGATTTAGGGTGGGCAGGCTTTTCTTCAATACTGATTGCATTATTCTGATCGTCAAATTCAACTACACCATATCGTTCAGGGTCAGAAACGTGATAAGCGAAAACAACACCTCCATTAGGTTTGCTATTGCTTTGCAAGATTTGTTGCAAGCCAGTTCCATAAAAAATATTATCACCAAGAATTAAGGCTACTTTATCGTTCCCAATAAACTCTTCTCCAATTACGAAAGCCTGAGCTAATCCGTTAGGCACTTCCTGTATTGCATATTGAAAATTACAACCCAGGTTTTTTCCATCACCGAGAAGCTTTTGAAACATCTCTTGGTCGTGAGGTGTAGTAATAATAAGTATTTCATTGATACCTGCTAACATTAAAATACTTAGTGGGTAATAAATCATTGGTTTATCATAAACGGGCATCAATTGCTTACTTACAGCAAGAGTTAATGGATGTAAACGAGTGCCTGACCCACCTGCGAGAATTATTCCTTTCATTATTTAATTTATTAATTCGTTTTTCTGTATTTCCAATTCGTCATGGTCAATGTCATCATCTTCAACATCTGTCTCAAATAATGGTTCTGATAAAAACGCTTTGGTTGTTAATCTTCTTTCCAGACTTACTAAAAATGCAGGAAGCAAAATCAAATTTGAAATCATTGCCATTAGCAAGGTTGTACTTAATAATTTTCCTAACGCTGCAGTACCTCCAAATCCAGAAGCACTAAAGATAAAAAATCCGAAGAATAATATTATAGCTGTATATATCATACTCAATCCTGACTCAAAAATAGTATCTGTTACCGCCTTTGAAATCGACTTGATTTTACTGTGTCGCATTTCATGACGGTATTTCGTTAAAAAATAAATAGTTTGATCAGAGGCGATTCCGAAAGCAATACTAAATATTAATATTGTAGAAGGCTTTAAAGGCACATGAAAAAAACCCATTAAACCAGCAGTAATAATTAGTGGTATTAGGCTTGGCAAAATAGAAACTAACATCATTCTTAACGACATGAAAAGTGTTATCATGATAATTGATATTAAAAATATAGCGAGCAAAATACTCTCCATTAAGTTTTCGAATAAATATTTATTGCCTTTTAAAAATATAAGACTATTTCCAGTAATTTTAGTATTATACTCATCACTTGGAAAAATAGAATCTACTTTAGGGCGAATCTGATTCAACAATACATCCATTTTTTTAGAGCCAATATCAGACATTTGAACACTAATCCTTGTCTCCATTTTATTACTATCCAAGAAGCTCTTGAATATAGCAGACTTTCCATTCTGATCATCCATATAAGAAGACATTTCCGCTAATTGCATTGAGCCTGGAAGAATGTAATATTTCTTTTCACCTCCTTGATACGATTGATATGAATATTTAATTCCATCAACAACAGAAATAGGCTTTGAAAGCTCTGGCATCTTTGCTAATTCTTTCTCGAGGCGGTTTATTTTTTGCAGGGTTTTAGGGTCGAGAATATTGGAACTATCTTTAGTTGACACACTAAATTCTAAAGGTAAAACACCTTTGAAATTTTTTTCAAAAAATTTCATGTCTAAATACACAGGATCTTTCGCGGGCAAATCATCGACCACGTAACCAACGTTATCGAGTTTCGTCATTCCATAGAATGAAATAATGACGATAACTATTACAACAGTATAAACCTTTCTAGTATGAAAGCGAACCCAACTGTTTACATAGGTTAACACCTTTTGCATGCGAGGAGCTTCGAGATGTTTCACATGCTTTACATTAGGCGGAGCTAAAAAGCTAAAAACAATGGGAATTAAAATTAATGAAATCAACCAGGTTGACATTACATTCGCTGCAGCTACCAATCCAAATTCCATCAACAAACGACTTTCTGTAAAATACAAAACAAAGAATCCGATGGCTGTAGTAACATTAGCTAAAAATGTTGTTAATCCGATGCGCTGCACCATTCGAGATAGAGCAATTCCTTGCGAATTGTGGCGTGCATATTCCGTTTGATATTTATTTAGCAATAAAATACTATTAGGTATACCAATTACAATTATCAAAGGAGGAATTAATCCACTTAAAATTGTGATTTTGTACCCTAAAATAGCAATTGAACCCAACGACCAGATTACTCCAACTGCAACAACAATCAGCGAGAAGAAAACTACTTGAAAAGATCGGAAGAAAACAAAAAGAACTATCGCTGTAACAAGAACTGCGAGTATCATAAACAATTTCATTTCATGAACCACCTTAGTGGTGATCTCAGTTCTGATAAATGGCATACCGCTTAAATGAACATCGACTCCATTTTTACTAGAAAACTCTTTGGCTTTTGCTTGAATATTTTGAACAATTTGAATTCGGTTTTTGGTATTTAATTTAACCTTATCGAAGGTTACAGCCATTAACGAAGCATGTGATTCTTTATTCAAAATAAATCCATCATAAAATGGCAAATCAGAAATCACATTTTGAATACGGTCTAACTCCGCTTGATTAACAGCTGGACCATCCTGTAGTAATTTCATTTCAAATTTTTGAAGAGAATCATTGCGATGCAAACAATACAATCGAGCTGTAGAAACAACTGCTTCAATACCTTCTAATTTGCGAATATCTTCTCCTAGCTTCCACCATGCATTGTATTTATTCAATTGGTTCATGGATGAGTCCTGAATACCAATAAACATTACAGAGCCGTCTTCACCAAATTTCGCTTTAAATTGCTGGTAAACTTTATAATCCGGATCAGAGGCAGGTAAAATTTTAGCAAACTCGTAGGATAGTTGAATATGTGTTGCTTGCCAACCCATAAAGGTGGTAATCAATGCAATAATTATCAATAATAAATATCGATTGCGTAAAATCAGCTTTGCCAGTCTTTTAAACATCAGGGTAAAAATAGTAATTTTCATAGAGTATAGGTATTTAAAAATCAAGTTTTAAAAACCTGCTTTTTAGAATGATGAATATTGATAGAATTAAAACCTTAATAAACTACCTTTGCCATAATAACATGAACAGGAATTTTCGAGACGGTATTAATTTTATTAGCAAGTTTTCCATAAATCGTTCATGGAATGCTGTAAAAGTCCTTTCTTCATTTTATATTTCTAAGTTGACAAAAAGTCCTATAAACTGGGGTTATCCAGTTGCGTTATCATTTGAGCCCACCACATCATGCAATTTAAGATGTCCTGAATGTCCTAGTGGATTACGATCTTTTACGCGCCCTACAGGCATGCTCGAAAGCAGTTTTTTCAAGAAGGTAATTGACGAAACGAGTAGCCATTTATGGTATTTAATTTTTTATTTTCAAGGCGAACCTTATTTACATCCTGAATTTACTGAACTTGTAAAATATGCATCTGAAAAAAATATATATACCGCCACATCTACGAATGCACATTACCTAACGGAATCGAATGCACGAAAAACGGTAGAATCGGGTTTAGATCGATTAATTATTTCCATTGATGGCAGTACTCAAGAGGTATATCAGCAATATCGAATTGGAGGAAAGCTGGAAAAAGTTTTAGAGGGGACAAAGAATATTGTCAAGTGGAAAAAAGAATTAAAATCAAAAACTCCGCATATCATCTTTCAGTTTTTAGTCGTAAAACCAAACGAACATCAGATGAAAGATATTATTCAATTGGCCAACGAATTAGGTGTTGATGAAGTAGCTTTTAAAACAGCTCAGGTTTACGAATATGAACAAGGAAATCCATTAATTCCTGATAACGCCGACTATTCACGTTATCGAAAAAAAGAGGATGGCACTTACGAAATCAAAAATCAATTATTAAATCAGTGTTGGAAGATGTGGCATTCATGTGTAATTACCTGGGATGGAAGTGTTGTACCTTGTTGTTTTGACAAAGACGCATCACATCCGATGGGAAGCTTACAAGAAAGCACATTTAAGGAAGTTTGGGACAACGATAATTACCGTAATTTCAGAGGTAAATTATTACAATCGAGAAATCAAATAGACATCTGTAAAAACTGTACAGAAGGAACTAAAGTTTGGGGTTAACCTACCTGATTACTTCCCTGAATGGTGCGCTTTTGCTTCCATCATTAACTCTTCAATCTCTTCTACCTCTAACGGAATATTCGACATTAAATCAACAGGCTCTTTTGAAGTAATTAAAATATCATTTTCAAGACGAATACCTAAGCCTTCTTCTGGAATATAGATGCCAGGCTCGCATGTAAACACCATCCCTGCTTTTATCAGTTCATAGCGATTACCGATATCATGCACATCTAATCCTAAAAAGTGAGAAGTACCATGCATGAAATACTTCTTATAAAGTGGCATATCTGGATTTTGCTTTTTCACTTCATCACGATCTATGAGACCCAAGCCAATTAATTCTTCCTCCATAATCTTACCAACTTCTACATGATATTTCTCGATAGTATTACCAGGAACCAGCATTGCAGTTGCTTGCTTCATCACACGAAGAACAGCATTGTAAACATCACGCTGACGCTCTGTAAATTGTCCGTTAACAGGAATACTGCGAGATAAATCGGCAGCATAATTTCCATATTCAGCACCGAAATCAAGCAAAATCACATGGCCATCTTTACACTCTTGATTATTATCTATGTAATGTAAAACATTCGCATTTGGACCAGAAGCAATAATTGGGGTATAAGCATGCCCGGTAGCGCGCTTACGGATGAATTCGTGTGTAATTTCAGCTTCAATTTCGTACTCCATTACTCCAGGTTTTACAAAACGTAATACGCGGCGAAAAGCTTTTTCAGTAATATCGATGGCACGTTGCATTACCTGAATTTCGAAGTCGCTTTTTATTGCACGAAGTTGGGCCATAATAGGACCCGAACGATGGAAGAAATGAGCGGGATATTTCGCATTCATCTCATTAGAAAATCGAAGTTCTTTATAAGGCACTTCACTAGCAAAACGATCATTTTCATTTAAATTAATATAAACATTCAACGAATGATTCATCAGCATTGGAATCACAGAAGGAATATCTTCTGTCCACATAATTGTTTGAATTCCCGAAGCAGCTCGTGCCTCTTCTTTCGTGTATTTATGTCCTTCCCAAACAGCGATATGTTCATTGGTTTTACGTAGGAACAAGATCTCGCGGTATTTAGGAAGTGGTGCATCTGGAAAAATGACTAATAAAGTTTGTTCTTGATCAATACCCGTAAGGTAAAATAAGTCGGGATGTT
Organism: Chitinophaga pinensis; assembly: GCA_943332105.1. Taxonomy (GTDB): domain Bacteria; phylum Bacteroidota; class Bacteroidia; order AKYH767-A; family OLB10; genus CAINEC01. The sequence continues at coordinate 31,630 of CALQOD010000028.1, forward strand.
GATGAAAAGGATAGTTCTGATCTGCTGACCGGGGCATTTCGTCATTTGCATTAAAAAAAGCAATTGATTTTGGGAGCAAATGAGCTTTATAGCGTTCGCGGTTTTCGATGAATAGCTTATTGACTATTGGCAGATATCTCATGATTAAATGATTTAAAATTTATATTACGAAACTACGAAAAGAGTGATAAAAAGCGAGTTGAAAGAATAAAAAATTAACGATTACCCTAAGTTCAACTTTATTTTTATTGACATTCAAAACTCAAAATGTGAAATAATTGTTCTATGTCATTGAAATAATAGCATTTAGGAGATAAGCAAGAAAGCTTCTAAATTATGATCGAATTACTTGTTGCTTGCCTTGCGAAAGTTAAATTTGTGGTCTAGAAAATTCAACTAAAAATAACAGATATAATTTTATTATGAGCAAATTCTTCGAGTTTCTGAATTCATCGGTAGGGCGAAAATGGTTAATGGCCCTGACTGGTTTATTCTTGTGTTTGTTTGTTGTCGTGCACATGTCGGGCAACTTACAGCTATTCAAAAACGATCAAGGGAAGGCATTTAATCAGTACGCTGTATTCATGACGACCTTTCCGCCAATTAAAGCAGTATCTTATTTTAACTATTTTTTCATTTTATTACATGCTGCTAACGGATTCTATTTAGTATTAAGAAACCGCAAAGCTCGTCCTGTAAAGTATGAAGGAAAAAAAGCCGGTGGAGAAACAACATGGTCGTCGAAGAACATGGGACTTTTAGGTTCTATCCTTTTAGTATTTATTGTTATTCACATGGGACATTTCTGGAGAGAGTTTCATTTTACGTCGATGCCTGTAAAACAATACGTAACGGACATGACGACTGATAGCTTAGTTGATGTTAAGCCATTTCCTGTGGAAGAGTTTAAAAAACCAATCCATTTAACTTCACAGCAATACGAGATTATCATTGTAAAGGATTTATATGCAGAGGTAGAATCAGCATTTAAGAATCCTTGGTATGTTGCATTTTACGTGATTGCAATGATTGCTTTATCGTATCACTTAGCGCATGGATTCCAGAGTGCATTTCAAACTATGGGAATTCGCAGAAAGAATTACGAAAAAATAATCAAGAGCATAGGAACTATTTTCTTCGCAATTATCATCCCTGCATTATTTGCAGCAATGCCACTTTATTTCTTATTCATTAAACACTA
>CALQOD010000029.1 GCA_943332105.1 Chitinophaga pinensis
GGCGGACAGAATGTAAATAAAGTAGAAACCAAAGTGCAGTTAACGCATAAGCCAACTGGAATTGTTGTTACCTGTCAGATAGAGCGTTCACAACTTGGAAACCGTGAACGTGCAATGCAAATGTTACGGTCACGCCTATACGAAATGGAGCTTAATAAACGAAATAACGAAGTTTCTAGTCGCCGTAAGACATTAGTTTCTACGGGAGATCGTTCAGCAAAAATCCGCACCTATAATTATCCGCAAAGTCGTGTTACAGATCATCGAATTGGATTTACAAGTCATAATTTACCAGCTACTATGAATGGAGATATTCAGCAGTTTATTGATGCATTACAATTTGCTGAGAATACCGAGAAGATGAAAGAAGAAACAATGATGAGTTAATACCATGAATCGATCAGAATTATTTCAGCAAATAAAATTAAAGAAGTCATACTTGTGTGTAGGATTAGATACAGATATTGAGAAAATTCCTTCTCATTTACTGACAGCTGATGATCCGATTTTTGAGTTTAATAAGGCAATCATAGATGCGACTAAAGAATATTGCGTAGCCTATAAACCTAATTTGGCTTTTTACGAAGTATTAGGCATTAAGGGGTGGGAAAGTTTAAAAAAGACAATTGATTATATTCCAAATGGCTGTTTAATTATTGCGGATGCAAAACGTGGCGATATCGGTAATACGTCGGCGTTATATGCCAAGGCTTTTTTTAATGAACTTAAGGCGGATGCTGTTACGGTTGCTCCTTATATGGGTAAAGATTCGGTCACTCCCTTTTTGAATTTTGAAAATAAATGGGTAATAGTTTTAGCTTTAACATCAAACGAAGGAGCTAACGATTTTCAAACATCCTTGTTGGAAGAATCAAACGTACCATTATATGAAAAAGTAATTTGTGCTGTTCAATCATGGGGTAATCCAGATCAGATTATGTTTGTTATTGGTGCAACGCGTGTAGAGCAATTCGCGCATGTTCGTTCTCTAGCACCAAACAATTTTTTTCTGGTTCCAGGTATTGGTGCACAAGGCGGTGATTTAAAAGCAATTTCGAAAGCGGGATTTAATAATGAATGCGGATTGCTTGTAAATTCTTCTCGACAAATTATTTATGCTGGGAATCATGAAGATTTTGCAATGAGGGCTAGGGAAGAGGCAAGAAAGGTTCAGCAAGAGATGGAAGCGTTATTGTCCGAAGCTGGCTTGATTTAATTTGCAATTTATTTTCTTGAATTTTTAAAAACCAAATTCGTTTTTTGAAGTAATCGTTTTTAAACGACTATAAGTACTTATTAACCGAATAATCTTTTTACAGCATTATAATTTTGTACAAAATTATTTTTCATGCGATTAAATAAATGGAAGTATCTTTTCAAGACCTACTTTAATTACACTGTTAAAGAGCAGCGAGCAATTAGTGTTTTGATGTTCATTATTTTTTTTCTTCAAACAACTTTAATCGTTATGCATTTTATCCCAATAAATGGCACATCACGAAACGACACTGTTGTAAATGATAAGGTTGAAGCAAAAGATGGTATTAAGAATTTTGTAACTGTTACATCGCGTACAATAAAAATTCAAAAAGTAAAGCCCCAACTGTTTTCTTTTAATCCCAATACTATTGTTCTTAATGATTGGGTGCGTTTAGGATTGACCGAAAAACAGAGTCAGGTGATTTTGAAATATATAAGTAAAGGAGGCTACTTTAAGGTAAAAAATGATTTAAGGAAAATGCGCGTAATAAAACCAGATTTGTTCCAACTATGGCAGAATTATATTTTATTGCCCGATACTTTGTCCGACCATAAAAAATATTCAGGCGCTTCAAAACCGATTGAAGAGAAAATAGCAAAAATGAATATTAATCAGGCCTCAATTGAAGAGCTGGATCAGCTGCCTTTGGTAGGAGAAGGAAGAGCAAAAGCAATTGTATATTATCGGGAAAAACTAGGCGGATTTATTTCTGTTGAGCAGTTATTAGAAATCAAGTGTATTCCTGATTCTGTTTATCGGATTATTGAGTCGAAGGTGACTACAGATGGGAAAATCATTAATCCTTTAAACATTAATGCAGACAGTTTATTTCATCCTTATCTACCCAAATCACTGGCTAAAATGATTGTAACTTATCGACAACAGCATAAAAATTATCAACGAATTGACGACTTACGCATTTTACCCTTGTATGATGACAAAATCATGCGTAAAATTGCACCTTATTTAATAGTAAAGCCATAAGCCATGGATTTTAAGTCAACAGAAAATCAAGAAATGATTGCGCAGACAGTGCGCGATTTTGCAGAAAAAAATATTCGTCCTTTTTTAATGGATTGGGATGAGTCGCAAACATTCCCTATTGAGTTATTTAAAAAGCTAGGTGAATTAGGTTTAATGGGAGTATTGGTTCCAGAAGAATATGGCGGAGCTGGTTTAGGGTATTTTGAATATGTAACTGCAATTCAAGAGTTAGCTCGTGTTTGTGGTTCGGTTGGATTATCAATGGCTGCACATAATTCTTTATGCACTGGTCATATCTTAACTTTTGGAAATGAAGAGCAGAAGAAAAAATACTTACCGAAGTTAGCATCTGCGGAGCATATCGGAGCATGGGGTTTAACAGAAGCAAATACAGGTTCTGATGCCATGCGTATGCGTTGTGTAGCGAAGCAAGATGGAGACTATTGGGTAATTAATGGAGCGAAAAACTGGATTACGCATGGTATTTCTGGAGATATTGCTGTTGTTTTAGCGCGTACAGGTGAATTATTAGATTCTAGTGGAATTACTGCATTTGTTGTTGAGCGTGGAACTTCAGGATTTAAAGCGGGCAAGAAAGAAAATAAATTAGGAATGCGTGCTTCTGAAACTGCTGAAATGATTTTTGAAGATTGTCGCGTACACCAAAGTCAGGTGTTGGGTAAAGTAGGCGACGGATTTAAACAAGCCATGAAAATTTTAGATGGTGGTCGTATATCGATTGCTGCATTAAGTTTAGGAATTGCAAAAGGTGCGTTTGATGCTTCAGTGAAATATTCTCAAGAGCGCGAACAATTCGGGCAACCAATATCAAATTTTCAAGGAATCTCTTTTAAGTTGGCCGATATGGCTACTCAGATTGAAGCAGCAGAATTATTGACACTACAAGCAGCAGATTTAAAAAATCGTGGCGAAAAAATGACGAAGCAATCAGCTTTTGCAAAGTATTATGCAAGTGAAGTTGCTGTTAGGTGTGCTACAGAATCAGTGCAAATTTTTGGTGGTTATGGTTATACAAAGGATTTTCCAGTAGAAAAATTTTATCGTGATTCAAAGTTGTGTACGATAGGTGAGGGGACATCTGAAATTCAAAAGCTTGTTATTGCTAGAAACATTTTATCAGCTTAATAGTAAAATAATACAATTCTACAGGCGTATCATTTGATGCGCCTTTTTTATATCCAGCAAATTACAACAATCATCAAAATAAAAAAACTGGCAACCGACAACAGAGTAATCATACAACCACTTCCAACACTTGTTCGATTGTAAATTCTATTGTATGCTGCTTTCTTCGGATTGGTGAGCCATCCCCAGCCGCGTGGCGCTTTAAACCCTAAGCTATGACGAATATATCTTTTTACCGAGGTGCGTGCTGCAATGCGCTTATTAATATTGGGAATGCGAAAACCAAATTTCATAGGGTAAAAGATTAATATAAAAATAAAAAGTCTTGTATTACTGCAAGACTTTACTAAATAATATTTTTTGTTTATTAGAAAGAATAGGTCAATCCTGCCATTCCAACAAAACGATAATTTGGATAGTTGTAGTAACGGAAGTAGCGTGTGAATCCTACATTGTTTAAGCTTATAAACACCGAAAGCAATTTCGTGTAACGATAATCAACTGTCAAATTAGCATCAACATAGCCTTTTAATTTTATTTCTTTTGTTACAAGTAAATGTGATGCTTGTGTTGTATCGATACCGATACCGTACTCCAGTCCGTTCGATTCACCAACATAGAATATATCAGCCTTTGCAAATATTTTTTCTGCTATTGCATACGATCCATGTAAGCCCGCTCGTAAAGCTGGAATATAAAGTGGCTTACTTAATTTATTTGTTTTGTAGTTATTGTATTCAATACTGATTCCTGCAGTCGTTTTCTCTGCAAATTTGTATTCTAATGCGCCAGTTGCTTTGATGTATGTTGCTTTATCATACTTAACATTAAATGTAGTTGGAAAATCGCGTAATGTGCCAGGACTTACTGTATCAACTGTGTTGTAGAAGAAAGGCATATTCGATAAGTCGGAATAAGAAGCAGATGCCGTTAAAATTAAATTGTGATCAAGCTTAATCTTAGTTCCTGCTTCAAACATAATTTTGTTGTTAGTGTTTTGAAGGAAAGTGTATTTACCCAAATATGGATTTTGATTTCCGAATGAGCGAAGGTCGTTACGTTGTAAATCGCCATTAACTTTTCCATAAACACTAAAGGTTTCTGGTATTAATTGATACGAAGCTAACAAGTAAGGATAAATTCTAAACGATCCGATATTATCTTCTGTTTCTCCTACTAAGTTAGCACCAATACTTAAGGAAGTTAGATTCTTTTTAATATTCACTCTTGGCATAATTCTCAAAATATTTCTTGTGAATTCAAGAGCGTCTGCATTGTATTTTCCTGCATCATAAGAAACATCTAACGTAGCGTTTCCTTTGCTAACTGTTTTCTCTGCGCCAGCTTTTATCGTTATGTTATTTTCTGATGATTTATAGTTATCAGAAAAAGTATAGAATGCAGCGCCACCATTAAAGGCAATGGCATCATCATTTTTCTTTTTGGTTTGTATCCCGAATGCCGCATTTACATCTTGTAGGATATGCTTTGTTTCTGCTTTAGAAAATAAATCCGGTGCTTTATATCCATAGTAGTGAACAAGGTCTCTTTTAAATCCTAAGTCAGCATTGATACTTAACTTATCGAAATAGCGGATACCCGTCGCATTTAGTGCATCATGGCTGTTTGATGGATTTCCATAATCTGTAATTCCACCCGTACTCGACAAGTGATTGAATCGAACTCCTGCATTAAATTCTTTCGAACGAAGCGAATTAAAATACAAATCTACCATTGGAAGATTCTCTAATCCGTAACCAGCCTTAATAAATCCCTTGTATAATTTTTTAATATTATCATCCTTGATTTTAACAGGCTTAATAGGAGAAAGATTATAATTTGAATTTATCGGCTTAGGATCTATTGAGTAAGTAAGGATAGGCGGGTTGAAAATTGATGTATCGCCTACTGGTGTAATATTTATTTTATATGCATCATTTAAGATGGGAGTGTATTCTTTATAAACATTAATATCTTCATTGCCTAAATTCTTTGTTCCTAATTTTGTAGTGTCTGAAACTGTTTGTGCCATACTATTCATCGACACTAACAGTGTAAATATTGCTATCAAAAAACAATGGGTTGCTGTTTTATATTTTGAATTTATCATAATCATTTCTCTTAAGTGCAAAAAAATTATTTATTGTTATTGATATCAGTTTCTTGTTCTTTCGGTTCTTCCGGTTTAAGTAAGTCTTTCGATTCCTTAGCTTCTAATGCATTTAATTTTTCTGTTGCTAATGCTTTGATATCTTCTGGGTCTAAAGGGTCTACTTCAAAGTTTTCGATTATACTTTGTAGTGTTTGCTTGGCTTGGAATGTATCTTTTAAAGAAACGTAATTATCTGCAAGTAGGATAAACGATTTACCAATCCAGTAATCATACGATGGTACTTCGTTGATGATTTCAAAACATTTGTTTTGAGAAGCCTTGAAATTGTTTTGCTTGTATTCTATCAATGCTAGGTTGTATCGCGATTCAGCCCCAATTTCACTACTTTGTTTAGCAGTCAACTGAAACTCTTTTTTTGAAGTAGAAAAATCATCTGTAAGTAAAGCACAGCGCCCATTTGTTAGATGTGCCTCTGCTGTAATTTCATTGGAAACTTTTTCTGCAGACAATAATTTTTGAGAGTATAACAGAGCCTGATCATATTGCTTGTTATTGAAATGGCATCTCATTAATCCTGTTTGAGCATAAATAATATTGTCTCTTAAATCAGCAGTTTGCTCTAGCTTAGTATAATGTAGAATTGCTTTTTCGTATGCTTTGTTTTTGTAATTAATATTACCCGCTTTCAGCAATGACTTTTCAGAAAATATATTTTTCGGCTGTCCAACTATTAATTCATATCCAGATAATGCCTCTCCAAATTTATTTGATCTATAATCACATTCTGATATATAGAAAGTGGCATTTAACTTAAATATTCCATTTTCAAATTGGTCTAGGTATTTTTTGAATGATATTTTTGCTTCGTCAAATTTTTGATTTAAATATTGTTGCTCTGCTGCTTCAAATGTGATTGAATCCTGCGCACTTTCACTAATGCTTACATTAGATACATTTTTAGCATACTCAAAATATTTATCTGGTGTTCCGTTTGAAATATAAATACTTTTAATAGTAGCCAATGCTTCAGATGCTTCCGGCGATCCAGGATATTCGCTAACTACTTTTTTGAAGATATTTAACGCTTCATCATCTTCTTTATTATTAAAATAGATCAATCCAAGATTTAACTGCGCCTTCTTGGCATAAATACTATTAGGAAATTCACGTAGTAAATCATTAAATAATTTTTTTGCTTCATTAGAATTTCCTGATGACATTTGTGCTTTTCCTTGTTCGTATAATCCATCTGCCTTGAATTTTGATTTAGGGTATTGCGTGAGCAATGTATTCATCGTTGCTGTTTTACCATCAATATCTCCAAGTAATCCTTGCAAAATTCCCTTTTGAAATAATGCATAATCGCTAGATGCTGCCTGATCGTCGATAGCTTGCTGGTAATAAGGTAATGCAGGTTCAAACTGTCTCGTAACATAAAAACAATCTCCTATTCTAATTAAACAGTCATCAAATGTAGATTTAGAAACTTCTCCTTTTTTGGCTATGTATTTTCTAAACCAAGTAGAAGCTTCGTTATATTCAATGTTTTTAAAATAGGCATATCCTAAATTGTAATGGCCTAATTCGTAAAATTCGGTATTAACTGATGATGGATTGAATATGAAAATTCTATACTGTTTAGTTGCAGCTGCAAATTTATTCTGCTTGTATAGCGCCTCCGCTTTCCAATACATTGCTAATGCTCTTAAATTTTGATCGATATCATTTATAATAGCTTTTTCGAACATCGTAATAGCATTATCAAGGTAACCATCATTAAATAGTTCAACTCCTCTGTAATAGGCAACTTTTTGGTAAGCTTCTTTTGAACGGTTCGTTTTAACTTTAATGTTATCGAGAGCAGTTAGTGCGTCTTTGTAGTTTCTTGTATTTAAATATAAAACAGCAATTAATTCGTTCGATTCATCAGCATATTTCGAATTAGGATAATTAATTAAAAAGTTTCTGAAAGCATTTAATGCTACGGGTTGAAATCCTAGTTCATACGAAAGTTTAGCGTAATTGAATTGAGATGATTCACTAATACTTGGGTCGAAGGTGTTCTTGCCAGCAAATTGAAATGCATTTCTTGCTGCCTGTTTGTTCTTCGCTTTCAAATAGCAATCTGCTAAATGGTAATATGCATTCTGACCTGTTGAGTCATTCACTTCTGTTACTTTTTCGAAATTCGCAGCAGCGGTTTTGTAGTCGCCAATATTATATTCGCAATATGCAATTGAATAACGATCATCTCTATTGATAGCAGGAACACTCGATTGGTAAGTATCAAAATAAATTAAAGCATTTTTATAATCGCCAGAACGGTAATACGACTCTGCAATTATTCGATTAATTTCTGAAGCGTTTTGCGGATTTGATTTTTTTAGAATGTCTGTACCGTATTTTATTACTTCGTTATATTTTTGCTGTTCAAAATACATTTGAGTAATGTAGTATGGCACTAGTGGGCTAAATGTGGCTGAAGAATCTAATTTCTTGAAATATTCTAATGCCGTATTAAAATTATTTTGAGTGTATGCAATATGTCCGTAATAATATTGTGCAGCAGTTTGGTACTTAGACTGAACTTCTAAAATTTCATGAAATTTTTTAGATGCATTTTCTTGATCATTTTTAGCAAAATAGCAATAGCCTGATTTAAAATAATATTCTGATATTTCGTCACCAGACAAATAATAAACATCTGCTTTTTCAAGTGCAGTCAATGATTTTCCATATTGCTTGGTTCGGTAGTACATTTTTCCTAGACAAAACCAAGCAAGAGGCGCTTTTGTGCTTTCTGGATATTTCTCAATAAAGAATTGTAGCTTGGCTTCTGCATCAGGATTAAAGAGCTCAAAAGATGATACTGCAGAGTAATAAGCCGCATTTATTTTATAGGGCAAAGCGCCCTTTAAAGAAATCGAATAGCTGTCAAACAAATCGATGGCCGCACCATATTTTTCTTTAATGAATAGCTCGTAAGCTGTTTTATAGTCTTTGTCGGCCTCAGTATATAATTCTGTATGCTGTGCGAATGAAATCCTAGAGCAAAGCAATCCTGCCAGGATTAAAATTTTTAGTTTATGCTTCATGTTTGGGTACACCTATGGAAGTTCAAAATTACAGCTATGAAACGGCAGTAGTGAATGAATTAGTGTATTAATGCCCTATTTTATCAACAGCAAAGTGTATATAATTAACATCGTAAACAAGTTATGTAATCGGTGCAACATAATATTTTTACCTTCGTTATAATTAGCTATTAATTTAAAAATCATGAAAAAACTTTCATTAGTTCTAATTTCAATCGTTCTTTTTGCTTTTAGCTCGTGTAAGAAGGATAAGCCTGCAATTTCTGGCGACAATGATACTTCAACAAGTATTGAAAATGCAATGTCAGATGCAGCTTTTAACGATGTTGCGAATATCGTCGATGAAGGCTATACGGGTTCTATTAGTTCATACAAAACGGCTGGGTATTCAGTGTTCTTATCAACTTGTGCTGCTGTTACATTTGATACGACATCAAATCCTAAATCATTTAGCGTTGATTTTGGTGCTACTAATTGTTTATGCAATGATGGCAATTATCGAAGAGGGAAAATCAATGTTGGTTTTCAAGGCTTTTACAGAGATAGTGGAAGTGTGCATTCTATAACTTTTGATAATTATTTTGTCAACAACAATAAAATTGATGGTGCAAAAACAGTCACAAATAAAGGCAGAAATAGCAATGGAAAATTAACTTATGATGTTGTTATAAATGGAACAATAACCTGGGATGCTGCTTATTTTGGAAGTGTATGTACTAGCAGTTATTTAGCAAATCGCACTCGAGTTTGGAGTCAGGGTGAATCAACATTATTATGGACAGATGATGTATATCTGATTAGCGGAACACAGAGTGGAGTGACACATACTGGTTTGTCTTATTCTGCCAATACGGTCTCACCATTAAAAAAGGAAATTGGCTACCGACATATTACAGATGGAACATTGGCTTTCACTCCGCAAGGGTTGTTTACTAGATATATCAATTATGGTTATCCGAATGGGGCTAGAGATAATTTAGCACGAGTTACTATCAATGGCTATGATTTTGTAATTCAGCTTAAATAAGAATTGTGGTAATTAAAAATGGGACGAAAATTCGTCCCGTTTTTGTTTTATCGAATAATGGTTATATCTCCTGTATCCTCGTGCTTTTTGTTGTTTACATCCTTCGTTCTAGCTCGGTAAACGTAAACTCCCGGAGGACATTCTTCATATTCGTTGAGGTATTTACCATTCCAGACTTCATCAGCATTGGTCGTGTGCCATACAATCTGTCCTCTTCTATTGTACACCCATAATTCTAGACTTCTAATTCCTTTTGAAAATATTTGTAATACATCATTTAAGCCATCATTGTTAGGCGAAAATGCATTTGGAAGTGTTAAATTATAAATGTCTTTAACCTCTACAGTAACAAAAGAAGAGTCAGAGCAGCCGCCAGCATTTATTGTGACAAATTTCACTATAAATGTTCCAGTGTCTTGGTAAATATGTTGCGTATAACATGCACTATCCACGGACCCATCTCCAAAGTCATAATAACAATTTGTTCCTGGAGCAAAAGCAGTAAAAGTGATTAGCGGATTCATTGTTGTAACAACCAATGGGCTTGCTATAAATGAGGTGTTGGGTAAGCTTGTTACATTAATTGTACTCGACAGATTTTGAATTGTAGAACAGGTATCAGCGCTAGTAATCGTTAACGAAGGCTGGTAAGTTCCACCAAGCGAATAGGTGTATGTTGGACTTGAAACAGTAGAATTATTTCCATCACCAAAATCCCATTCTAATGTTGAGCTTGGAAATGAAGGGGAGTTGTTACTGAAGTTAACTGTTACTGGAGGACAACCTCCTGTTAAGTCTGAACCAATTACTACAGAAGGATTGGGTTTGATATAAACACTATCTATATAGACATCTGCTAGGCATCCGGGCGTTGATGTGCTAAGCGTAATTACTTGCCATCCAGTTGAGCTAAATGTCACATTACTAACAGCGGCATTTGCAGCTATTGGCGTGTTTGAATTGATGCCAAAGTTCCAATTGAATAATGCTCCAGGAACTATTGCATTCGCAGGGCTAAAATTGTAAGTGTTTCCAATTTCACATTGTGCTCCTGGTCTGTTGTACAAAGCCAATTGAACAGGATGGACGGTTATGATAACACTGTCTTTTGAACTGCAGAAACCTTGTGTGGTAGTTACAACAAAATTAACTAGCGTATCTGCATTTCCGAAATTAGGTACGGACGCTATTGGGTCAGATGTATTAGCATTGTTCAAGAAACTGGAAGGTGTCCAAGAATAAGTGTACCCAGGAGTAACTGGAGCTCCAATATTTACGATTTGATTTGAACATGTCGCTGCTGGACTTCCTGCATTGGCTGTGGGGTAATCCGCAACCGTTATAGTTTGTTTTGTTGTGTCAGAAGAGCAATATGCGTCTGCTAAAACCAAATAAACCGTATAGCTCCCAGCTGATGGGAAATTAACTGTTTGTGGCCCACTTGCAGGACCTGATCCAATACCTCCATTTAATCCCCAGGTAAAAGTGGTGCCTGGTTGCTGCGTACTTCCAGTAAATGTTAAAATGGTATTATCGTTTCCACAAACTTGATTATTACTAACAGTAAATGTGGATGTAGGATTTGCTCTGACTAAAATACTGGAAGTGTCTGATGAGCTACAACCATTAGCTGATGTTCCTGTAGCAATCCAAGAGGTTATTCCTGCTGTTGGCCATGCGAAAACGCCATTACCAGTGGTGACAGGGTTACCCGAAATAACTGTTGTTGTTCCAAAATTCCAAGTATAAGTTAATCCAGCGGGTGCGCCACTAACAATATTATTTAATAATAGTGTGTCTCCTTCACAAACTGCCGTTGGCGCTGTAACACTAACGGTAGGGGACTGACTAATTATAATATTGTTTGAAGTAGGAAATGATAAGCATCCATGATCTTGAACGGCAAGTCCTATTGAATATGTTCCTGGAGCTGCCCATGAAATATTAAAAGATTGATTAGTAGAATTAGTTACTGTTCCAGTTCCATATGACCATCCATAAATTGCAGTACTGCTTGCATTACCTGTATAGTTAACAGGTATAGGTGTGCTGGAGCATCCTGTTGTAGGCAGACTAAAACTAGAAGTAGGATAGTCATAAACAAATATGGTATCTCTTGTAGTATCCGATACACAACCATTTTCAGTTGCCACTAGCCATACAGGTTGTGCGCCTGAGGTGTTCCAGAATACCGTATTGGTGCCAATTCCAGTTCCTATTACACCTGCATTGTTAGGGTAGTTCCAATTATAGTTTGCTAAGAAAGAAACTGAATTAACTGTAAAATCAACAGAAATTGGATTCGTTCCATCTGTACAGCCGCTGTTGGTGCTTACTGAAAAGGATGCCGTAGGTCTTGAAGTAACTACGATTTGGCGTGTGTAGTTACTTGAACATCCATTTGGATGATTTAGAATTAATGTTACATAATAGGTGCCTGGTCCGTAATTGTGTGAAGGATATGAAAATGGTCCTGATGCTGCACTTCCGTTTACTAACGGAGATCCATCACCGTAATCAAGCACATAACTTGTAAGATTTGAATAAGTAGAAAAATCAGAAATATTTAAGTTTAGTGAACCACAAGCCGAAGTGCTATCCACATTGAATCCTGCAGTCGGCAACATGTTTAATGCGCTGCCCCATTTCATGTTAAATCCAGAGCCTGATTCACTGGTATCATCAATCATCAGTGCATATGTTTTACCTGAAGTAACGGTTACTGGTGGGCAAAATGGAGTAGTATTGCAATTCGTTGCACTTGCAGATAATCCAAATGGAAGAGATGGATTATAAATGTTATTACATGCTATCTCAATTCCAGGGCAACCACCACTTATATCAAACAATGCCCAACGAAATCCTCCAATACCAGAAGGGGTACAAGTAAATTCTAAAGGGGCTGTATTTCCCGGTATAAACTTATACCACATTTCGCGATTCGGCGGAGTAGAAAAACAAGAAGGGGATGCAGTTGTACTATTAATTGCAGATCCTGGGCAGCTAAAATCTACTTTATTACAAACTGGTACTGCACTTGCGCAATTGATTCCAGGACTTATAAATCCTTGTGTTGAGTTGATGCAAAGAGAGAAGCTTCCGTCGCTAACAAGAGCAGTAACAGAAAACCAAATTTGTGTGCCAGTTGCAATATTTAATGCGGCAAATGCCTGACCGCCATTGGTCAATGCAGCATTACAAACATTCGTTCCTCCAATTGAACAATTGCCATTGGAAATAGTAACCGATGCCTTTTGTATTGGGGTTGCTCCAGAGGGAGTGATAGTGATTGTATTGATTGGGCCTGATGTGATGTAAGTGTACCATACCTCATGGCCACCTGGAGGAAGTGGAAAAGCGGCTCCCGCGTCACAAGTATTGGAATATCCATCACCAGAGGCAAATTGGTTGGAGCTTGTGAAACAAATATTTCCTGTTACATCGAGATTTATAAACTTGGCGTTTAAACAATTATCATTAGTTGGCACCTGAGCAAAAACATTCAAAGAGATTATTAATAATGTAATTAACAAGCAACTAAATTTATTTATAAATATTCTATTTTTCATTCTTAAATGAATTGACTTTTAAACTATATTTGGACTCTAATTCAACAAAGTTAAGCCAAATTTATGGAACATATTAAACAATACATTGAAGAAAATAAAGATCGGTTTTTAGCGGAGCTAATGGATATGCTTCGTATTCCTTCTGTGAGCGCAGATTCTAAGCATAAAGAGGATGTTCAACGAAATGCAGAATTTGTAAAAAATAGTTTAATAGCAGCTGGTGCAGATAATGTAGAGGTGTGTCCTACTCCCGGACATCCTATCGTCTACGGAGAGAAAATTATTGATCTCGCATTGCCAACTATAATAGTTTATGGACACTATGATGTTCAGCCTGCTGATCCGTTAGAATTATGGGATTCGCCTCCGTTTGAGCCCGTGATTAAAAATGGTTTGATTGTAGCTCGTGGATCATGTGACGACAAAGGTCAGATGTTTATGCATGTTAAGGCGTTTGAATTAATGATGAAAACGAATTCACTTCCTTGCAATGTAAAATTTATGATCGAAGGAGAAGAAGAAGTAGGTTCATCGAATTTAGGCACATGGATTCATGATAATAAAGAGCGTTTAAAAGGTGATATTATTTTAATTAGTGATACATCTATTATTGCTAATGATATTCCTTCTATTGATGTAGGTTTACGCGGATTAAGTTATGTGGAAGTTGAAGTAACTGGTCCGAACCGCGATTTACATTCTGGAGTTTACGGTGGAGCAGTAGCTAATCCTATCACTATTTTATGCGAGATGATAGCTAAGACAAAAGACGAGAACAACCATATTACGATTCCAGGATTTTATGATGATGTTGTTGCTTTAACCGATGCAGAACGTGCAGATTTAAATCGTGCACCTTTCAGTCTTGATGAATATAAAAAAGATTTAAATGTAGAAGAAGTTCATGGAGAAACTGGTTATACAACTCTTGAGCGCACAGGGACTCGTCCTACGTTTGAATTAAATGGAATTTGGGGTGGTTATATTGGAGAAGGTGCAAAGACCGTTTTACCAAGTAAAGCATATGCAAAAATCTCTATGCGCTTAGTGCCGAATCAAACTACTGATAAAATTACAGAGCTATTTACAAAGCATTTTGAATCAATCACACCTAAGTCGGTGAAAGTGAAAGTTACTCCTCATCATGGTGGTGAGCCAGTTGTTACTCCAACTGATTCATTAGCATTTAAAGCAGCGAGCATGGCAATGGAAACTACATTTGGTAAGAAGCCAATCCCTACTCGTGGTGGAGGAAGTATTCCGATTGTCGCTTTGTTTGAAAAAGAGTTAGGTTTGAAGAGTGTATTAATGGGATTCGGATTAGATAGTGATTTGATTCACTCTCCAAACGAGCACTATGGCATCTTCAATTTCTTAAAAGGAATCGAAACGATTCCTTTGTTCTACAAGAACTTTACAGAGATGAGTAAGTAATATAAATTGATTAGTTTTTTCGATTTTCTCAATTATTGAATATGAATTTGTTTAGAAACTGAAAAACATCATAAATAAAAAATATAATATGCGTAGACTGCCAATACTCTTATTTATTATTTCGATTTTTAATTGTGCCTTTGGTCAAAATGTAGATTATGTTAAATATAATAAAGGGCAGATAAGTTTTGAATTGCCTAAGCACATGAAATTGAAAAATATGTATGAAGAGCCAACTCCTGATTCAAAAAATTTCGAAGTAATTACAGGAGATGCAAATATAATAATTGAATTACATTCATTAATATCAAGTAGATTTGGTTGTGAAGGAATTCAAGATTGTTATAGCGATGCATTAAGTAGAACTAAATTGAATGTTACTTATAAAATGAAATCTAATAACTATTTCGTCATATCAGGTTTTAATAAACACAATGGTAATATAGTTTATTGGAAAAGGGTTGTTGGAGAATGGTATATAAGTGATTTACATATCGAATATAGTCCATTGAAAAAAAATAAAATCGAACCTTATATTGGCCAAATTTCAAAATCATTTAAAAGTCAGTAATAGCAAAGCGTTTTACGGGAATTTTTGGTAATAATAATTTACGGGAAATCAATTTAAGAATATAACATTAATGAATAAGCAATTCAATACAATACAATAATGGAAAGCCCCCTCAGAAAGCTAAATCTGCAGGGGCTTTTTATTTTGATTTGATTTTCTTTTTAATCTTAGGTGTAATCGAATTATCTTTTTCTTTTTTTATAACTTAAAACAATTAAACTTGTTTACTATTTACAATATCAGAAATTAGCAGTCAGTAACTCATGCATAAACAACAAAAAAAAGGATTTTTATTTAAAAAATACGACGCGCCGATTCAATCTCCTTTTGATAGGCTGTTTGATATTTTTAAGGAACTTATTGTTCATACAGCTGGCGATTTCGATGAGGCGATTACATGGCTTCGCGAGATAGATGTAGAGTATAAGTTGACCGATAAAGATTATACTATTGATGATTTTATTGCGGACTTGAAAAAGAAAGGATATATACGCGATGAGATCAATGAAGATGGTAGTGGTGGTATCGGTATTACTGCAAAAACGGAACGTGCAATTCGTCAGCAAGCCTTAGATCAAATTTTTGGAAATCTAAAAAAGACTGGACAGGGTAATCACAAAACAAAACACGTCGGAAGTGGTGATGAACAAACAGGGGAGTTTCGAAATTATAATTTCGGGGATGGATTAGAAAGTATATCGTTGACCGAAAGTTTGCGCAATGCACAAATCAATAATGGTGTTGATGAATTTAAGTTGACTGAAAATGATTTGATAGTGGAGGAGTCGACTTATAAGGCGCAGATGAGTACAGTGCTGATGATTGATATAAGTCATAGTATGATTTTGTATGGAGAAGATCGGATTACACCTGCTAAAAAAGTAGCGATGGCATTAGCAGAATTAATCACTACTCGTTATCCGAAAGATACCATTGATGTTTTAGTTTTTGGTAATGATGCCTGGCCTATAGCAATAAAAGATTTGCCTTATTTGAAAGTAGGTCCTTATCATACAAATACAGTTGCTGGGTTGCAATTAGCTATGGATATTTTACGTCGGAAGAGAAATACCAACAAACAAATTTTTATGATTACCGACGGCAAGCCAAGTTGTGTTCGTGAGAAAGATGGAACGTATTATATGAATTCAAACGGGCTTGATGAATACATCGTTGAACAGTGTTATAATCAAGCGGCACAAGCACGAAAACTACATATCCCCATTACTACTTTTATGATTGCTAATGATCCTTACTTGCAGCGATTCGTCAATCGATTTACAGAAGCAAATCAAGGAAAAGCATTTTATACTGGATTAAAAGGATTAGGCGAAATGATTTTTGAAGATTATGAAACCAATAGAAAAAAGAGGATTAAATAACGAGTGATTTATCAAACGTTGATAATTGAATAAAAATAATTGAAACAAATTTTACAAACTCAGATAATGAAAATAGATAAAATAAAAACGGTAGGTGATTTAAAAAAATCGGGATATCAATCGAAGTCAATTAAAGATGAATTAAGAAATAACTTAATTGAAAAATTAAAATCAGGCAATCCTGTATTCGAAGGTGTTCATGGATTTGAAAATACGGTTATACCTGAACTTGAACGTGCTATTTTATCTCGACATAATATTAATTTATTAGGACTTCGTGGACAAGCGAAAACTAGGTTAGCGCGTAAAATGGTGGAGTTGTTGGATGAGTATATTCCTTTTATTGCTGGTTCTGAAATTAATGATGATCCATTAAGTCCAATTTCACGTTACGCACAAAATTTAATTCAAGAAAAAGGCGACGATACTCCAATTGAGTGGCTTCACAGAAGTAATCGATTTTTTGAAAAATTAGCGACGCCTGATGTAACTGTTGCAGATTTAATTGGTGATATCGATCCAATAAAAGCAGCTAATTTAAAATTGTCTTTTGCAGATGACAGAGTCATTCACTTTGGAATGATTCCTCGTGCGAACAGATGTATTTTTGTGATTAATGAGTTGCCCGATTTACAAGCGAGAATTCAAGTGGCGTTATTTAATATTTTGCAAGAAGGGGACATTCAAATTCGTGGTTTTAAATTGCGATTGAATTTAGATATTCAATTTGTATTTACAGCTAACCCCGAAGATTATACGAATCGAGGAAGTATTGTAACTCCATTAAAAGATCGTATCGGTTCTCAGATATTAACGCATTACCCGGAGTCAGTTTCTATTGCACGAACAATTACAAGTCAAGAAGCAAAATTGCATAAGCAGCAATCTGATAGCGTTTACGTTACAAGTTTAGCAAAGGATTTATTGGAGCAGGTTTCATTTGAGGCACGTGAAAGTGAGTACATCGATAATAAGAGTGGAGTAAGTGCGCGTTTAAGCATTACGGCTTATGAAAATCTAATAAGCACTGCAGAACGTCGTGCATTAAAATCAGGTTTATCAAATACGAGTGTTCGATTGTCTGATTTTATGGGGATTATTCCTGCAATAACAGGAAAGCTAGAACTCGTATACGAAGGCGAACAAGAAGGAGCGGTAATTGTTGCGCAGCATTTAATTAATGATGCAATAAAAAGTTATTTCCCAGCCTATTTTCCTAAGATTGAAAAGTTGGAAAAGAATCCAGATAAAAGTCCGTATGCAAAAATTATTGAATGGTTTTTTAATGAATCAGGATTTGAATTATTGGACGATTGCAGTGATGCTGAATATAAGAAGCAACTAGATTTGATTAAACCACTTGATGAGCTAATTCAAAAATACCAGCCGGAGTTAGCGAAAGAAGATATTTATTTCATCAAAGAATTTGTTCTGTGGGGATTAGTATCGTATGATAAATTGTCGAAGGATCGTATTGTTGATGGTTTTCAGTTCAGTGATATGATTGGGAATTACATTAACAAAATGTAATGCTTTGATAATTTTATCGGTGGTTTGTCTGACTTTATTTCAGATGAACCGTTTGCAATCCGTTTCACAATAGGTTTGGTTGTATTATTAATATTTCGGAATTAGAAATTTATTAGCGAATTTTGATATTCGATTTAATTTTAAATAAAATTCCTATGAAAAACCTATTTTTTATTGTTGGATTAATCCTAACAACATCATTAAGCCAAGCACAAATCTGTCCTGTAGTTATTACCCACATAATTAATGGTAATCAGGTTCAGTACTACGGTTCGTGTGCATCTAATCCGAGTGGATGGAGTTGGTTTTTTAATGGTGGCTCTCCTCTAACATCCAGTCAGCAGAATCCTGTTGTTAATTATAGCGTACCCGGGCAGTACATCACGGCATTATCTGTATATGGCGGACCCAATAGTTGCAGCGCGGCATTATCGAATAAAAATGATACAGTCGTAATTGTTGCAACTGGTATTGAAAATAATAATGCTGATGGTTTTAGTATGAATGTCATTCAATCACAGAATCCACAATTAGAAATCATCAATAATAAATCGCAAAGAGTTCAAATTGCCTTGCATGATTTAAACGGACAATTAATAGAAACTGTTTTTGAAGGTGTGTTAAATCAGGGCCAGAATATGTTATCAATGCAGACATTTAACATTCCATCTGGAGTTTATTTGATTTCACTTAGTAAGGAAGATGGGGTGGTGTGTAAGAGAGTTTTGATACCATAGGTTAGGTAGAACTATGCCGTATAATTATTTTGATTTAACGGTTGTTTTTAATTAAATTTGTTGTCATGGGTATTTTAGAACAAAATATGGAAGATATTAAAAGACTTTGTGTTTTATACAATGTCGATAAGATGTATCTATTCGGTTCAGTTCTAAATTCAACTTTTAATGAGAAAAGCGACATTGATTTATTAGTTAAATTTAAATCTATGGAGCTCTCAAATTATCTCGATAATTATATCGGATTTAAAGATAAATTAGAAGATTTGTTTGGGAGAGAGGTTGACTTATTAGAAGAGCAAACCTTGCGTAATCCAGTTTTGATAAAGTCGATAAATAAATCAAAGTCTCTGATTTATGGATGAAAGAATTCTAAAATGGCTTTTTGATATTAAATTAAGTATTGACGAAATCGAGAGTTTTTTCGAGGGTCCAGCAAAAGATTTTTTTCAGTATAAACAGAATCTTATTCTTAAACGAGCAGTTGAACGAAATTTAGAAATAATTGGAGAAGCCGTCAATCGTATAATAACTCGTGATAATTCATTTTCAGAGAAAATAAGCAATGCCAAGGCAATCATAGGACTGAGAAATCAAGTTATACATTCTTATGATAGTATTTCTGATGAGAATATTTGGTCTGTTTTAATTAATCATCTGCCAAAGTTGAAAATTGAAATTGAAAATTTGATTTCAAACGAGTGGGAAGATTAGATTAAATTAAATAATTACACTAAAACTCAAATATTACACCTATCGTAGGTACTACATTGCCAGAGGCGTTTTCTAGTTCTTTTAGCTTGTATGAATCTAAATTGTCAGGATCTATTGCAGGTGATCCATTCGCATCAAGGACAGCAGTTAAATACGGATTGAAGTAGGTTTTCTGATTTAAAAAGTTTTGAATATCGAGGTAAAAATTCAATGCAGATTTTTTAAAGAAGTATTTTTTATCGACGCGAATATCCAATTGAGTAAACGTGTTTGTTCTTCCCGTATTCAGTAAGGAATAATCGCGGATAGCCTGTCCCGTTACATTCCAGTTGTTTGTATCTGCGCTCGCAGCATAATTATTTGGAGTGTAAGGCGCACCCGAACTCATTCTGAATTTTAATCCTGCTTCCCAGTTCTTGTTAAATATTTTTCCGGCTGTTAAACTTAGCGTATTACGGAAATCAGAGCCCGATGCAACATATCTGTCATCGCCATTGGTAAATTCACTCTTGCCAAAAGTATAAGCTAGTAATGCATAAAAGTTCTTATAAAGCTTTTGTTGTACTAATAATTCAACTCCATAAGCGCGTCCTTTCGAGTTAGCATCCACCGGTACATTTCCTACAACACCAAAGTCGCCGCCCAGATTAGCAATGCTGATAGAGTCAATTAAATTTAAAGGGTAATTATCGTAAATTTTATAGTAACCTTCTAATGTCACGCGAATGTTATTCTGACTGACATATTCAAGTCCTGCCACTGCTTGCTGGTTCCGGATATAAGGTATGTTCGTGTTCGTAAATGAACCAGCGCTATCTTTATATCCTAAGATTGTATATGCTGGTAATTGATAAAATATGCCAGCGCTCGCATTAAAGTAAAATCCTTTATGCAATTGCTGACTTAAAGATAATCGAGGTGAAAATTGCTCTAACGGATTTTTCATTTTCGATCCGTAATTGTTACCATCAACTCTAGCTCCAAGTGAGATTGTCGTATACGATTTTGCAAACGTTCTACTGATTTGTCCGAACGCACTGTATTTTTGAAAATTGATTTTAGAATTAAAATCCAACGTGATTTCGTTCGGAAGTTTATTGTAGGTACTATTTGAATAATTCACATCTTCTAAACCAACTCCATAATTAATTTTCCAATCGCTAACACGAACTGTTTCTTCCAGTCGTAATTTGTTTTCAATTTCCGCCGATTGATAATCTAATATTTTGCCTGCTGAATTTGCCAAATCATTATTCTTATACTTATTACTTGAATTGTCTAGGTGATTTCTGCTGATGACAAGAGTAGTGAAACGATTTTTTGAAAAGTGTCTGTAAGTTCCTCCAATTGTGTAATTCCACTGTTGGCTAGATGGCAATGTGCCCAATAAATATTTTTGTTTATCTGTTTCGTTTGCATCCAGATTTAATTTTAAATTATCAAATGCACCCAATCCAATAAAGGTGAATTCATTTTTATTATTTGGCTTAATCTTGTATTTGAATTGAATGTCGTTGTAAATTGGTAAGAACGGCAAGCCTAATGCGCTAAATAAAAATTGCAAATACGAACGGCGATAAGACGCAATCAATGTAGAGTTTTTCGATACTGGTCCATCATAAACTGCTGCTAAATCACTCGCTCCTAATGTAAGTGAGTAGAACGGTTTGTCATTTCTTCCATCTTTAAATTTAAAATCGAGCACAGAACTCATAGTGTTTCCTCTATTAGCAGGGAAAGCACCTGAATAAAAATTGACATCCTGAATAAAATCCACATTCAACATTCCAACAGGTCCGCCTGATGCTCCTTGCGTAGCAAAGTGATTGATGTTTGGTATTTCAATTCCATCGAGGTAAAAACGATTTTCATTCGATGAGCCACCTCTAACGATAAGGTCGTTACGAAATGTAGGAATGGATGCAACGCCCGGTAATGATTGAATCACTTTAGAAATATCTCTATTGCCTCCAGGATTGCGTTTAATCTCTGCCACGCCTAATGTTCTTAAAGAAACAGGACTCTCTTCTTTCTTCGGATAAACAGCAGTCGTAATAACTACTTCACTTAATTTCTTCACATCTTCTTCTAAGGCAATATTGATAATAGCTCGCTTGTTGGGTTGCAGCACGACTTCATAGGCAGTACCTTTTACATAACCGGTAAGCATGACTTCGATGTTGTATGTGCCGGGCTTTTCAATACTTAAAAAATAATTTCCTAAGGTATCAGAAGTAGTACTCGAAACAGAGGTTCCATTTTTGACTACCACCACTGCAAATGGCAAGAGATCATTGCTAATGGAATTGGTAATAGTTCCTGAAACAATACAATTTTGAGCATTGGTGTAGCTAATCGTAAAAAGCAGAGAGAGGATGAGAATTAGTTTTTTCATAGATAATTAAAGCACTTAAACAATGCAATAGGTGTTTTGTTCATGCAAAGATAAAATTCAGTGGCAAGTATTTTAAAAATCGATGGAAAATTCCTTACAGTTAAGTAAGTTTGTGCATGGTTAACAGTGAAACGGTTATTCTTAAAAACGGACTTAAAGTTTTATATGAGCATCATCCAACCGCGGCGGTTTCGCATGTTGCTGTAATGGTGAAGGCAGGTACGCGCGACGAAGGAAAAAATGAAGAGGGGCTTGCACATTATATCGAACATTGTTTATTCAAAGGAACTAAGAATCGTAAGTCGTTTCATATTTTAAATCGCCTAGAAGTAATAGGAGGTGATTTGAATGCTTACACGACGAAAGAAGAAACCTGTTTGCATGCATCGGTGATGAATCAATATTTACCAAGAGCAGTAGAATTAATTGCCGACATTTTCCATAATTCCATTTTTCCAGAAAAAGAAATTGAAAAAGAAAAGGATGTCATTATCGATGAAATCCACTCGTATCAGGATACCCCTTACGAACAGATTTTTGATGATTTCGAAGGGCAGGTTTTTAAAGGACATACACTAGGGCATCCTATATTAGGTACAGAAAAATCACTTCGTTCATTCAAAAGAAAAAATATTGTCGATTTTATCAAACGTAATTATCACCCTTCGGTAACCGTGTTTTCGGTGAGTGGTTCTATCGGATTAGAAAAAGCGATAGCGTTGGCAGAAGAATTTTTTGGAATGAAAAAATCCACGACATCTATTCCTAAACGTACTGCTTTTAAAAAACATCAATCATCCGAAGTTGAAGTTCCGAAAGCTATTTCACAAGTGCATTATATCAGCGGAACTCCTGCTTATGCATTGAATGATCCGAGACGTTATACATTGGTTTTATTAAATAATTTACTCGGTGGACCAGGCATGAATTCACGTTTGAATTTGAATGTACGTGAGAAGTACGGATTTACATATACAATAGAAACAGGTTATCATACATATAGTGATACTGGAATTTTCTTTTTGTATTTTGCTACTGATCAAAAGCATTTTAATAAAACATTAAAGTTGGCGAATCAAGAGTTAGATAAGTTATGTGATAAGCCATTAGGCGATAAATTATTTTTGCAATATCGTGAGCAATTATTAGGACAAATCATGATGGCACAAGAAAATAGATTAAGTGTTTTGTTATCCCGGTCAAAAGCGTTTTTGAATTTTGGTTCCGTTATATCTGTTGATGAAATCAGAGCGAAAGTGAAGAGTGTATCTGCAAAGGATATTCAGTCAGCAGCAAAAGATTTGTTGGGAAGCAAAGAAAGGTCAGCATTAATATACAAACCCGTTTAGTTTAAATTAAACTCGTAATTTAGCATTATGATGAAATATGTATTATCGGCATTGGTGGTTTTTGCAATGATTTCTTCTTGTAAAAAAGATCAAACTTTTTCTGCCACTCCTGAAGTGAGCTTCGATAATTTTATTAAGTATTCAGATGCTTCTGGTGTTGATACTGCCGTTGATTTTATATTTACAATAAAAGATGGCGATGGTGATATCGGATTTTTAGAGAATGAATTTAATGCTTCTTGCGGAGCAGATAATAGCAATTTATACATTTCTTACGAAGAAAAAAATGGAGCTGGATATCGTCCGAAAAAAATATGGACGCAAGTGACAGACATTACTACTAATTGCGATACAAACATTTATTTCGATAGTGTGCAAGTAAAGTTCAATCAACGTATGCAATACATCGAGCCTCCAGGAAATAGCAAATCGATTGAGGCGACTGTAACTTATCGAATGGATTATATCAGTGCTTTGATTTTACTTAGCACGCAAGGTCGTTTTCAATTTTATATTCGCGATCGTGCAAATAACATTAGCAATACTTCGGCGAGTGCTGAGTTGTTGCTAAGCAAATAGTTTAGTTAAACGCAAATCCATTAGGAGCAATCCCTGCAAGTGCCGAATCGATTAAAGTACCATCCGAAGTAAATCGCAACACATAAGCTCTTCCAGAAAAATCTCCTCGTCCTGCAAATATTTCATTTGTGGTAGGGTTAATTCCTAATCCGTAAAATGAAGAACTAACAATAGTTGCTGGCGATTGTGTAGCAGCATAAATACTCAACTTTTTAATCTCTCCAGCATAACCGTATTCGCCATCTAAAAAGAATAACTCATCTTTTGATTTATTAATCTGCATTTTAACAGGATGGCTATTATAGGCAAACGTGAATTGTTGTTCGATAGCATTACTTGATGGATTTATTTGTATCAAAGCACCCGCAGCATCATCAGGAGTAGGTGTGTAGTCACTTCCTAAACTTCCCTTGCATAGCGCCCAAACCTTTCCGTCTTTGTCCAGCTTAATAGAAGAAGGATTAAGTGGTGTGTTTATAGTAGCAATTACTGAATTGGAATTAATATCAATTACTGTTATGGTACTATCATCTCCAAATCCACCACTGTTACATACATATAATTTATTATTGACGATAAGCATTTCTTCTGGTCCGCTTCCAGCAGGAATAGTATCGATGATTTGATAGTTATTTAAATTCAAAACATACACATTGTCGGAGATCCAGTCGGAGATATATCCTTTACTTCCGTTTCCAATAAAAAATCGAGGTGATGAAAGTCCCTGAATAGTAGTGATGCGTTTAAAATTTTCTAATGAAACCACTTCCATTTTTTGAGAGTTGTTTACTGCAATAAAAGCGCGGTTGTCATATAACGCTATCGACTGTGCAACATCTCCCAATGGTAAATTATTAGCAGCAAAATAAAGATCTTCGCTAAATGTATTTGAATCCGTATTCAAAAAAGAAATACTTCCGTTACCTTGTCCAAAGGCACCCTCATTGCAAATGAATACACCATTTAAATTGTTCGGAACAATTGACGGAGTTGATTCAGGCGTATTTTTACAAGAAGAAAAAAGAATAACTGGGATGAAGATAGCAATAAGTGTGTTTAAGTTTTTCATAGATATTAATTTTAATAGCGAAAAAATATCCATGAAGCGTACAGGCATAGCCGTTATACGCATTTACAATGGATGCCTTTCCTCCGAAGGTTTCGTTGTTATTGCATTGAGGCAGGTCTTCTGACTTACAGTTCATGCACCTTCCCGTTTTCACAGTGGTTGTTGCATTCAATGGCTATTGCCAAAGCTGTTTACAGCAGCGGGGACTGTCCCGGATTCACACCGGATTCCCTTTTCATCCCGCTTTTAAGCGGGAACCTTAACGCACTACAATAGTAGCGAAAAAATTAAAACGAAAGTTTATCAATTGCTTCTAATAATAGCTTGTCTGACGAAAATGACAATTGTCTAACATCGGATAAATCTTGAAATCCTTTCTCCCAATTCATTTGATGTTGTTCTTGAAAAACTATTTTATGTTGGTTGGATAAATGCTTTGCTAAATATAATTGCTCTGTTTGGCCTGGAGTGGGAATGCACAAAGCTGTTTTGTTCAGTTTGGCTAAGTCCATTAAGGTAGAATAGCCCGAACGACAAACAATATACTGAGCGCTTTTAATAATTGGTGCAAGTTGATTGTTTCCTAGATGTGAAACGAGTGTAATACTTCCTTTCGTTATTTGCTCGTTTTTATTCGGCTGACCTAATAGGATTAATGTTTTTTTGTTGATACGCATTGCTTCTTGCAAACAGGCTTCTTGAAAAATACTTCGTTGTGGTTCTGGTCCTGAGATGAGTACTACTACTTCGTAATTATTTTCTGTTGGAATATTATCTGAACTATTGAATCGTGATAAAGGTCCGATGAATTCACAATTTAAACTTTGAGCAATTGAAGGATGATTAGCTAAAATTCCACTTAAATTATTTTCACCTGATGCATCAGGAATCCAGATTTTCAAAAATCGTTTTAAAAATTTCGAGTGAAAATGAAATAGGATTGGTTCAATCCATTTTGCAAAACGATTAGGTGCTTGCAAGTATAACTGGTGACCAATAAAAATACTTGGTCTTGTTAGATGCCAAGCGCCATAACGATTATCGCTAATGATTAAATCAGGCTTTATTTCGTCACATAATACAAGAAACTGTTGATGTTCTTGTTTAATTGATTTTAGCAACGATGGAATCATCCAAACAATTCCGAAGGAAGAATCCGTAAAACGCACTTGAATACCGAATAAGTCATGCGCTTTTAAATCGGGAAAATAATTTTTTAATAGCAGCAATGAATTTCCTTCTCCTGCTAGATGTACATTATATCCACGTTGCAACATGGCTTCAATCACGGGAATACTTCTTGTGGCATGTCCAAGTCCCCAATCGAGCACCGTAAATAAAACCCGTTTTTGCTGTTGCATAAAAACAAAGTTAGTGAACCAATTCTGTTTTGAATGATGGGTAGGGTTGCTTATTTTCGTTTGCTGAAATTATGTCGAAGAGAAAACTACAACGATTTGATGAGCTCACCCGTTTAGAGCGCGTTTATCAATTCCCATTTCCGTTGGTGCATACCGATCATGGAATGAAGGGAAACTGGAATAAAAATGTATTTAAGAATGATAATCCGATTGTGCTGGAAATAGGCTGCGGACGAGGAGAATATACGGTGGCTTTATCGAAAGATAATCCCGATAAAAATTTTATTGGTATCGATATCAAAGGAGCTAGAATCTGGAGAGGGGCTAAAACAGCCAACGAACAAAATATTTTAAATGCAGCTTTCTTACGCGTGCACATCGAATGGCTTGCACAATTTTTTGAGAAGGGAGAAGTGAGTGAAATATGGATTACCTTTCCTGATCCTCAGCCGCAGTTAACGCGCGAGAATCGTCGTCTAACAAATAAGAAGTTTATAAATCTTTATCGGATGTTGCTAAAGCCAGGTGGTAAGTTGCACTTGAAAACAGACAATATCGGATTGTTTGAATATACGCTCGAAGTATTGACGACAGAAGAAGGAGAAATGGAAGTCTGTACGAAAGATTTATACATGGATACTCCGAAAGGATTTAACTTAAGTATACAAACCACTTACGAAAAGATATTTATGGCCGAGGGTTATAAAATAAATTACCTTCGTTTTAAAATATGAAAATAAAATTACACTACATTCGTTAACGCAATTAAACCTATTCAAATATGAAACCTATTTACAAAGTATTGCTGATTATCTTCGCAGCTTTCTTACTAATTATTTTTGCAGCTTACCAATTTATTGCTGGTAATTATAATATAATGGTGGCAAAAGATCTTGCTATTAAAACGGCATGGGCACAAGTAGAAAATAACTATCAGCGTCGTGCAGACTTAATCCCAAGCTTAGTAGAAACAATCAAAGGTTCCGCTAAGTTTGAACAGGAAACATTGAAGCAGGTGATGGAAGCAAGAGCGAATGCAACATCTATGAAAATAGATCCGAGTAATATTACTCCGGAGCAATTAGCAAAATTCCAGGCTGCACAAAACCAGGCAGGTGGTGCAATCAGTCGTTTGTTAGCTGTTGCTGAAAATTATCCGCAACTAAAAACTACGGAAGCTTTTCAAGGCTTGATGAATGAACTAGCTGGTACAGAAAACAGAATTTCATTCGCACGCAAAACATTTAATGAGTCGGTGCAGGATTACAACTTGGCAATAAAAACATTTCCTCGCAATATAGTTGCAGGCTTCTTCGGATTCCAGGAGAAAGCATTCTTTCAGGCTGATCCAGGCACTAACAAACCGGTAGTTCCTAATTTCAACTAAGCATATGCCTAACACCGGAAGTTTAACAGAGCAAAATTTGCAGCAATTAAAAGCTGCGATTGCCAGTGCGGAGGAAAAGACTTCGGGCGAGATACGTTTATACTTAGAAGAAGAGTGCGAAACGGATGTAATGGACCGTGCGGCATTTATTTTTGAAAAGTTAAAAATGCATGAGACGGAACTTCGTAACGGCGTACTGTTATACGTTGCATTCGGACATAAAAAATTTGCTATTATTGGCGATGCAGGAATACATCAGAAAGTAGGAGAAGAGTTTTGGAGAGCAATCAAGCAAAAGATGGTTGCATCCTTTAAAGAAGAAAAGTATGTAGATGGATTAACACTTGCCATTCAGGAAACTGGATTGGCATTATCGAGTTTTTTTCCACCTCGTGAAAATGATAGAAATGAATTGCCGAACGATGTAATCCTAGGATAGATGAAAAAACTCGGAATTATACTCGTACTTATTATTACGATGTTCAGCAATAGCTGGGCGCAGGTCGAGTATCCCAAGCCATCAGATCCTCCTCGGTTGGTCAACGATTTTACAAAAACACTTGATGCAGGTCAGGTAAAGACACTAGAAGACAAGCTGGTTGCCTTTGCAGATTCAACATCAACACAGATTGCGGTGGTAGTTATTGAGACTACAGCGGATATGCCAATCAGTGATTATACTTTTGAGTTGGGTAATCAGTGGAAGATAGGAACTAAGGGAAATGAAAATGGGGTGTTGTTTTGTATTGCTTTAAACGATAAGCAACTTTTTATCGCAACTGGTTATGGTGTAGAAGGTGCATTGCCAGATGCATTATGCGGAAAGATTATTGAAAATGATATTCGTCCCTTTTTTAAGCAAGGAAAATACATTGAGGGTATAGACAATGGCGTTAGTAAGATTATTAATGCTGTAAAAGGTGAACCTTATAAAGCTACTGCGCAGAATAGAGGATATCGTAAGTTTAAATCGGGACCAATATTTTTTGTATTGTTCTTTTTTGTATTGATAATGCTATTTAAAGCCATTAGTGTCCGCAGGTATGCTATCAGCAATGGAATAACCTTTTTTGTAGCTTGGCAGTTATTAAACGCAGCTACTCGCACGCAGAGCGGACGATATTCCGATTTCACTCGAGGAGGTGGAAGTTTTGGTTATGGCAGTTCAAGTAATAACAGCAGCGGAGGTTTCGGCGGCTTTGGTGGTGGTGGCTTTGGTGGAGGTGGTGCTGGGGGAGGCTGGTAGCCGTAAAGCAGAGTTCCGAATTTCGGAACACGCTTTACGTTAATTTGGTGATTTGATAATTTGCTAATTTGAAGATGTAATGAGTTGATTTTTTCGGAAGTATTTGGAATTTTAGAAATACGCTTTAGGCTACTTTGATCGCGAGGCGGTCCCTGCTTGTGCCGAGCCTGTCGAGGTAAGGCGACTCGAAGGGCTTCGAGATTTGAAGATGTAATGTTGAAGCATCCTCGCGGATGTCTTCTGCATTGTGGGATGATGTGCTCCCCGAAAGTTATCTATGCTTCTAAGCGGTATTCAAAATGTTACACAGTATCAACACGTTTCAGCATATGAAACGCAAATCAGTTTGTCAATAGGCAGCAAGGGATAATTATAATCGAACGAAAAATAATTGCTATAATATCGCACCAAGCCTGAATAACTCTCATTTTTGATTTATTTAGTGAGCAGAATTTAATAACAGAAACATTAGCACATCCCGAAGCCTCGGGATCAAATTGACACATTTTCAAATTAATTTCTGCTATATTATATTTTATCTAACGGCAATCGTTGGTTTAATTAGAAATAAATCACAAAGTTTTTTTTAAATAACAATATTAATCGTCGGACTTTTCTTAAACATCCTTCTTTTCACCGACCTGGAAAATTTTAAAGGTGGTGGCTCCTTGGCGGTTTTGTTTTGCTCAGTGATTATCTTGATTGTTCAAGTGATAGGTTGGGTGGTGGTGGGGAAGAGGAGGAGTTAATCTTAGAATTTTGGGGAGTGGGAGGGTTGGCGCTGTAATGTATAGAAATATTAATCAGTATATTTTGGTAGTTATTATGTAAAAAGTTATATTTGATATAACATTTTACATTTATTCGGGTGAGTTTATCTGATTTGCTATTTAATCCTTGGACTTCAATCGTTGTTGCTGCATTTGCTGTTTTGTATTTTGTCTATTTGAAGTACAAAACTGAAGTGTTTTTTGTTTTAACGGTTGTATGTAGATTTCTTTTGATCTTATTTAAATGGAAAAAGCGAATTAAAAAGCATGAACTTTATTGTAATACTAAGTCAATTTTTAAGGGAAGTTATTTGACAATTAATTATGACTTTGAAAATGTATTGTGGTTCGAATTTAAAGGTATTTGTCATAAACTTAATTCTGGCAAATTGACAATTGATTTAACAAATTATGATAAAAAAGAAATTTTGTTAATTGCACATGGCTTTCTTTATTCGAGAAAATATGTTTTGGAAGTATTGCCAGAAGTATCACTAAATAGCACAACCTTTTTTGTAAAAATAAAAGATTTAAATTCGATTTCTGACCAGTTGAAAATTAAAAAATTCGAGTCGTTGCCGTTTAAAATAAGCATTAAAAACTTTCTAATAAAAACTAGGCAAAGTAAGACTAGTTTTAAATTGCAAAAAATCAAAACCCAATATTCATCATTTAATTTAAAAGATAATTTATGATAAAGAGAGATTATTATGAAACTCCAAGCTCTTCAAGAGTCATGCGCGCATTATGGAAAGCTGCAGGAGGAGATAGATATATTCTGGAACGCGCTACTTATAGTGATCAAATTAAGTATATGTGTTTAGGGGGGATTGTTGTTGCTACTGGACTAATGGCAGGATTAGCTGGAGGTTATGCATTTTATACGATTTTTTCTCCTAAATCAATTGAGGGAGAGTTACTTGATTCAATACCTCATTACTTTATGGCCATTTTGTTTGGGGTAATTTGGGGGTTGATAATATACAATATTGATAGATTTATTGTAACAAGTACAGGAAAGGGGGATGGAACAGAAAAAATAACTTTGGAAGAATTTAAGACAGCCATTCCAAGGATAATAATGGGGATAATTATAGCAATTACAATATCTAAACCGATAGAAATTAGGATGTTTCAAAGTGAAATACAATCGGAATTGATTAAGAAAAAACAAGATCAAGAAAATGTGTATAAAATTGGAGTAGAAAATAGACATAAAAATAAATTAGCACTGTTGGAAAAGGATATTCAAAATCAAACTGATCAAATAAACCAAAAAAAAATAGCACTAGATTTATCAAATACTACTGCAATTGAGAAATGTGGTTCAAACAATCCTAATTGTAAATATCACATAGGAATATGGAATATCGTTAAAAGTGAAGAAAATAATTACAATACCACTAGAATAAATAATGGTAACAGAATTAATAATCTTATTATTGAAAGAGATACTGTTTTGGCGATTCAAAAGAGGGAGCTTGGGCAAGCTCAAAGTGATGGAAAAAAATTAGATGGCTTATTAGCGAGAATTAAAATTTGTCATGAAATTGCAGGTTTTTGGATAACATTATTTATTACATTACTTTTTGTGGCTATTGAATTAACACCAATATTTTTTAAATTGATGTTGACAAAAACACCGTATGATTATTTAACAGAAAATAGAGATGACCTTATTCGAGCAGAAAATGGCATCGAGGTTAAATATGAATATTATACTGATAAAAAGGGGATAGAAAGACATTTGGTAATTAATCATGAGGCAGAAAAATTAGTTTTTGAAAGGTCCAAACTAGCAGAAATTCAACGTGATTTGACTGAATATGCCTTACAGAAATATAAAGAGCGGGAGCAGAAGAAAATAGATGAAAACCTTGATAACTTCATTTTTACTGACTATAAGTATGGGGACACTTTAAATGACAAAGGTGAGCAAGGTAATGACCCATTAAATCCAAATGCCTGATTAAATAGCTGAAATAATATAAAATGAATTTTATTTCAAAAGTCAAGCGATTTCTTTGGATTTATTCAGGAGAAGATCCTCAGATTATAGGTTCAGATACTATCGATGAATCGGATAAGAATCTTTTCGCATTCATTGGATTGTTTGTTCTATCAATTTTCTTCGCGACTGGTATAAGTATTTATCTATTTGTGTCGAATCTATTTTACAGTTACATCTTAGATGTTTTTATATCTGCGATGGTCGCGTTGATTTTTACAAATTTATATTTGTTAACCCTATATACAATCACACCTCCTCTTTTACCAGTTCAAAAATCTATTATAATTCAAAGTAAAAGTTTTAAGTTCGTTAATATTGATATTCCAATCAACGAATTTTCTATTAGCCCTTCATTATTTTTTAGATTATGTATTTTGATTTTGTTGGCTTTATTTATAGCGCAACCTTTTAATGTTATTATATTTTCTACAAAACCAGCACATAATGAATTTGCCAAAGAAATTCAAGAAGTATTGGCAAGTAATAGTTTGACTTGGATGGTAAATATAATTTGCGGTATTTTGTTTTTGTTCCCTGTTTATCTAAAATATTTAATAAGAAGAAACACTGAATTTTATATTGGAAAACAAATTATTGAACGTAGATTTGTCGAAGATAATTATGCCGATTTTTTGAAGAATTATTCTTCAATTTTAAATTCAAAAGCAAATTATTATAATGAACAAACTTTTAAGCGAATCTATCCAGTTTTATCTAAACTAGAAGATTTAAATAAAAATAATTTTTTGCACTATAAGAATCAAATTATACAGGAATTAAATGATGGTGTAATTCAGAAGTATGAAAATTATAGCAATCCGCCATTCAATACTCAAAAAAAGTCAATTGTTA
>CALQOD010000030.1 GCA_943332105.1 Chitinophaga pinensis
CCATACGAACTGGTTCCATCTCTACAGGCGGAACATACCAGGCAGATACATGATTTTCTCCTGCTTCAATAGGAATGGAAATATCGATGCCCTTGGTTAAATCGCATTGATAATTTTGATGGTTGAATTCGATAAGTGCTTTCATGATATGATAAATAATTCGGAAGCAATTGCGTCAGCAAATAATAATCCTTTGGTAGTTAAAATTACATGATTCGATTGAATATTCAGCAATGCTAATTGTTCTTTTTGATGAACAGTTTGTTTAATTTCTGAAAATTTTAAATCGTCACACAGTTGTTTTGTTTTTTCCAGCGACAGTCCTCTGCGGGTACGCAATGCCGTTAGTACAAACTCATTAAATTTTTCTCCGGCGGTCAAAACTTCACTTTCAGAAGGTAATTGTCCTTTGTTAATCTGTTGTATATAGCCTGTGTTCGATTTTATATTCCACGAGCGTTTTACTCCGTTGAAAGAATGAGCACCTGGTCCTAAGCCCACATACTTCTCTCCCGACCAATACGAGGAGTTATGCTTTGATTCCATTCCCGGTTTGGCAAAGTTGGATACTTCATACCAAGGAATACCAGCAGCTTCTGTTGTTTCAATCAACATTTCAAAATGACTCCCAGCAATATCATCGTTCACGTTAGGTAATTCTCCACTCGAAACCAGTTTCGCTAATTTTGTTTGTGGCTCTACCGTGAGGCAATAGGAGGAAAGGTGATTAATTGGTAATATAAATGCGGTATTCAAATTTTTTATCCAATCATCTTGTGATAACCCTTGAATTCCATAAATCAAATCAACACTGATATTTTCAAAACCAATGTCCGCCGATTCTGGAACACAACGTAGTGCTTGCTTCGCATCATGCGCACGATTCATCAGTTTTAAATCAACTGCTCTAAACGATTGTATGCCTATGCTTAAACGATTCACGGGCGTATGTCGTAATTCACGTAAATACGCAGCCGTTAGGTCATCGGGATTAGCTTCTAAGGTTACTTCTTGTAAAGCACTTAAATCATAATGCTCAGCAAGTGTATCAAATATTCGAAGTAATGCATCAGCACTTAACAACGAAGGTGTTCCCCCTCCAAAGTAAATAGTTTTGATGGCTTCATTTTGAAGTTCTTCTTTACGCAGTGAAGCTTCTTTCAATAGCGCCGCTACTAAATCACTTTTTTTATTTTGATTAACACTAAAATGAAAATCGCAATAATGACAGGCTTGCTTACAAAACGGAATATGCAAATAAATTCCAGCCATGAATAATTAAGAAGTAATTTTTTTAAGTACAATGCGAAAGGTAGTTCCCTTGTTCAATTCAGAACTCTTCACAAAAATTTGTCCTGCGTGATATTCTTCTACAATTCGTTTAGAGAGCGAAAGACCTAATCCCCACCCACGACTTTTACTTGTAAATCCTGGTTTAAAAACATCTTTGTATTTTGATTTCGGAATTCCTTTTCCGGTATCGCTGATATCGATGTAGGCAAACTGTTGCTGATCGGTAATCTTAACATAAATATTTCCTTCACCACTCATCGCATCAATAGCATTCTTGAAAATGTTTTCTAAAACCCAATCGAAGAGCGCAATATTTAACGGCGCTTCAACATCATACTGTTGAGCATTTTCGAGTGAGAAAATAACCTTTGAAGAACTTCGGGTACGGATATACCCAATAGCTGTTTCAATGACTATAGTCAAGTTTTCTTTCTTTAAAGCAGGAGCAGAACCTATTTTAGAGAATCTTTCAGTTATAGTACTTAATCGTTGTACATCTTTCTCGAGTTCAATCACAAATTCATCATCTGGTGATTTGCCTTTTATAATTTCAAGCCATGCAATAAGCGACGAAAGTGGCGTTCCTAACTGATGTGCTGTTTCTTTCGCCATTCCAACCCATACCTGATTTTGCTCTGCTTTTCTTGATGTGCTAAATGCAATATATGAAACAAATAAAAATAATGCAATTACGAGTAATTGAAAATAAGGGTAGTATTTTAATTGAGTAAGAATTATCGAATCTTTATAATAAATAAAATTTTTCTGATTATCCGCAAAATTTATTTCAATAGGCGCATGTTGCAATTTCATTTCTGCTAGCTGCTTTTGAATAAATAACGGATTAAGTGATTTAATAGAATCTAAATTGCGAGACGACAATATTTCATCTTTATCATTGGTTAAAATAACAGGAACAGTGCTGTTATCTTTTATAATTTCAAATTCAAATTGTAGTTTATCGAAATCAGCAGTAGGCGATGAAAAGCGTTCTGTGGCTTTTGCCCAGATTTCTACTTTTTTCTTTTCCTCTATTTGTAATTTACCAACCAATCGGTTAGTATACCATAATGATCCTATACCAATCAGCAATGCCATTATCAGCAAAAGTTTTTTCCAACGTTGCTTACGGGTATAAATATTCACAGTTTTAAAAATTAATTAATTCTATTTTTTCCTAGTAAAGATATCAAATTAAAAGGAATTTTAATTTTCGTACTCGATTTGTAATTCTTCCTTTTTAGGTTGTTTTGGTTCCGTTTTTTTAACGGTTACAGAATCTTTTTTACCCCAATCAAACTCTTGTTTTATTATTGATTTGAATTTCTCCTTCTCTTGTTTCAAATCTTTCTCTAAATTTTGCTCAAACCCCTTTTTATCATAGGTGATTTTAGGAGAAGAAACTGGTCCTTTCATGCTAAGATAAATCCTTATTCTGCCAAGGCCATCATCTTCAATGGTACCAAACTCAGTATTTAGGTCTTTCACCTTTTTACCTAATAATTGCGATAAGTATAATTGAAAGTGATAATCTACAATATTATCAAAACTATGTGTACCTGATAGTGTAACATCCATCGCACTACTTTTAATTTCCATTGTAGGAATAATGATAGTCCCGTTTTTTATTTCGATTATATTTTTTAGGGTATTGAATTTAATATTTTTTAAGTCGGCACCTTTTACGTATTTACTTAGTGCAAGCATTGGTTCATAGTTATTCAATTCACCATTTTCGATAGTTAAATTACTTTGTGTGTATATTCGGTTTGTATTGCAATGTAAATCTTTACTCCACTTCGATGCAAATTGAACAGATGCTGTTACTTTCCCTTTGATATTTTTATCAGTAATCACATCTTGTCCGAAATTACCTAACTGATAAAATAAAGTATTCATATCTATTTGACGGATATTTGCATTGCATGTAATAAGAAGGCTATCTTTTTCTGTAGCATTCATTTCTCCATCCAGCAATAAAGTTCCTTCGCAGGTTTTAATTGATAGATCTGATGTGTTAAGTATTTTATCATTTAGTGTAATATCGCCTTTAAGTTGCCATGCTTGAAATTTCCTAAATGAGATCATTCCAATATTAACATTTAAATTTAAATTTATACGAGGGTCAAAATCCAATCTATATGTAGTGTCAGATTTTGTGGACGTAGATTTATCTTCCAATATTTCATTTAAATCAATATTCCTAGATGAAAATTGTGCATTAACTATTACAGGCTGCTGTTGAGTTAGGAAATATCCATATAGGTTGTCTATGTTTCCATTTAAACTAATATCACTTCCTGCAATATTGCCTTTGAAATTTTCAACAGTCAAACGATTGCCATTAAGAAGAATATTGCCATTAAAATTAGAGAATAGAAGATCTTTTTCTTTTAATTTGAAATTTACATCAGTAAGTGATAATGATCCTTCAGAGGTCCAGCTGGTTTTTTCTTTAACACGACCAGAAATGTTACCATCAACTAGAAAAGTTCCGGTCATAGCTTCAATGGTATCTGGTTTATAAAAATGACTAAGCACTTCTAAATTTAGTGATGCTTTCGCATATACGGTTACAGCGGGATTGTTTAAATCTTCAATTTTAAAATTACAATTAATTCTTTGGTTTTCTAATTGAGCTGAAAAATTATTAATTATAAGTTGATCGTATGCCTTAACAGAAGATATATGATTTTTATAATAACCTTTAAATGATATTTCTTTTAGCGTATAATCACTACCGTTAGGCTTCAATGATGCTTTGTTCGCGCCAAATTCTGCCATGATTAAAGGAATAGATTTTTCAGAATAAACACCATTGACAGTTAATTTAAAATCCACTTTGCCATCACAATCAAAATTGTTCAGTTTATCGCTGTATGTGCCAGGTATTAATGAAAGTAAACCTGTTATAGTTGTCTTATTACTGATAATGGATAAATCGAATTGTCTGCCTTTTTCTGCTTTACTAATATTTCCATTCACCGATAATTCGAGCGCTTCCATTTTCATTTTTGAATTTGAAAAGGAATAAGTTTCGCTTTTAGTATTGATGTTAGTTTGTAAGTCGAGGTGAATATTTTTATGATCGACATAATTCACATTATTTATTTTAAGTTGCATAACATAAATATCCCCTATTGCCTTTAGGTCGTAAATATCGGAGGTAAATGCGCCTTTAAATTCCGTATTTAAAAACGATAAACTGTAAAAATGTTTAATCTCTTCGTTAGTATATACTAGATCCACATTGTTTAAATCAAAGGACTCGATTTCTAGTTTTAATGGTTTGTCTTGAGACGATCTGTCAGAAGATTTCTTAAAAATATCAAAATTGTTTTCCCCATTGGATGAAACATATAAATTCAATTTAGCATTGTTTATTGTTATGAATTTTAATTTTAAATCATCGCCTACAACATCCCAAATATTAAAAAGCAAGAAGATAGATTCTGCCTTCATTAATGGACTATCTTCTTTATTGATTTTAAGTCCCTCCGTTGATACTCCTTTCAATTCAATACTTGCATATGGAAATTTACGAATAAAAGAAAAGTTTAATTCTTCAACTTTAACAGGAACAGTAAGCTGTTGGTTGATTTGGTTAACGGCTATTTCTTTTATGTGGGGACCAATAAGCATTGCTGCAACTAGCCCAACGAGAAGTAATGAACCGATTGTAATTAAAAATATAATTAAGACTTTTTTTGCTTTCTGCATTGAGCAAAAGTATAACATAGCTATAATGTAAAAATAGGTGGATTATTGTATTTCTTAAACTTTATTGTTAGTAAGCTGTATTTTTGTTGTATTCTATATTTTTAGTCGATGAGCAAGTCGGATTATTATGCGGTTTTAGGAGTTCATAAAACGGAAAGTCAAGCCAATATCAAATCGGCTTATTATCGTCTTGCTAAGCAATATCATCCAGATAAGAATCCAGGGATGCCCGATTATGCGGAGCGCTTTAAGGAAATAAACGAAGCCTATATAACGCTGTCGGATATTCAAAAGCGAAAAGAATATGATCGTATTATAAATGGCAGAATCAGAGGTAGGCAGGAGTCGGATTTGCCGTCTGTATATTATTTGAAGTTTATTGCGAGCAAGGCGTTTATCAAGCAGTTTGAAGAAGTTAAAATAGAATTTAAATTCCCTTCGGAAGCCCGGTTTTTTAAGCGGCAAAAATTCGACGATTGGTATATTATTGAGGGCCCTATTGTTGTACATGCTGATTTAGAGATTGATGGGGTTAAAAGAAAAGAAACGCAGATTCACTATATAGTGGCTCCGTTAAAAACAGGCTCATTGTTATTAGAAGCACCTTCTGTTATAATCAATAATAAAAGGGTTAATGCTAAGGCGTTATACTTTACCGTTCAAATACAGCAATGTTATGTTCATCCATTAGAGTCCGCAGTAGGAACGCCGTTAATTTTAGAAATGGAGAAGCAGGAAACCATCAAAACGAAGAATTTTATAAAAAACATCACGAGGAAAAGATTAGTATTAATTCCCGTGGGAGAAAAATATAAATCACAATTAAAGAAAGCAAGATTCAAGGCGTTATTTATTTCATTGATTATAGCTTTAACAACATTCTATTTTCTCAATGTTCTTGCGCTAAGTCTTCTATTATTGTTGATGATATACTTGACTAGTCTTTTTTCTTTAGAAAATCTCAAACGGCACACGTCGGTTCATGTCCTAATTGAACGAACTTCTGTCTACAGAAATTTAAAAGGAGGGGGTTATACTTTGTCGAAGAGAAATCTACGGCTATATGCAAGTCATAGGCTATACAACTTCTTTAAGCGGAAGTAAAATTATTTTCTACCAAATTGCTTCATCGATAACCAAACTTCAAACGAAGAAAAGAATAAATAATAGAAAAACGTACAAAGTGTAAAGTTCATAGCAATTGATTTATTGGTTAATGCTATGATAATAACAAACAACAAGATGAGCATTAATTTGACGGCTGTTGCTCCCATATAATAACGGATAAATTGCTGATTACCTTTTTCGAGACTATTTTGTAGTCCTTTATGAAAGAATAAGGTAACAATAAAGAAGAATCCTGCAATAAATGGGTGCCAGGAGAAAAAATAGGGAGTTCCTGCTATGCCAATTAAATAGTATAAGCCTGATGAAATAATCGATATAATACTTAACTGTACAATGAAATTTTTCATAATAATAAATCCCTCAAAAGAGAGGGATTATTTTTTAGGTAGAAAGTCTTTTATGAAATAATAGATTGCTGCAAAAGCAGAAAACATTGATAATAACATGGTGAAAATTGGGAACTTGAGATGTAGCCCAAAATCTAATTTTATTCCCAGCCAAGTAAGAAGAAAGATAATACCTCCCATCTGTAACCCCATGGCGGAGTATTTTGCCCAGTTATTAAGCTGTTTTTTCTGCAAGGTTTTGTGCAGGTCGATCTGCGTTTTTAATATCTTTAATTAATGGCCCCATGCTACAGTTTCCTGTGAATGATGCACCCACTTCAACTACTAATTTGCCAGTTTGAATATCTCCGTTTATGCGAGAGTTTGCTTTTAAGAAAAGCATCTCATTAACAGTAGTTCTTCCAATTACTGATCCCGAGATATCTGCATTTTGGCAAGTAACATCCCCCTCAATAGTTCCAGTAGAGCCAATAACAACTCTAGATTTTGAAGAAACAGAACCTTTTATAGTTCCATCAACACGGATATCACCATGCGATTTTACTTCTCCTTCGATTACTGTTCCAGCACCGATAATATTGATAGCTCCATTTCCAGTAGCATCAGCAGGTCTTGTTATAACCCCTTTGTTTTTTAGTTGTTCAAACATAGTAGATGATTTTAGGTTTGATTTAATATTCAGCACAAAAATATTAATTTAATCGTATTTATCAACATTTATGTGTTAAAAAGGGAGGTTAAGTAGCTGATTACTATAAAAGAGGTATTGAAGTAGCATGTTAATTAAGGGAGTTTTAATTTATTACATTTTTCCCATCCAAATTAAGGAATTTGGGAATATGTAATTTGAATTATCCTCCTCATATGAATCATCATTATGATTAGTTCGATTTAAGAATAAGAGTAGCTTATCAACGAAATAGGGATGATATTCAAAATTTTCAGAAAAGTATTCATAACCACTTGCTTTCGGATTTGCCTTGTATTTATTTGAAAAATCTTGACTGAAAATCACATTGCCAGTAGCAAAATCTTTCAATTCTGAACGAAGTAATGTGCCGTTTAGGTATAAGTCTTTTCTTTGATACAAGAATGTTTCAAGTTGATATTTTATCGTCCACTCTCCTGAAGGTAATCCATTAGTAGAAAGAGCACCTGACATTTCTAGAGACTTTATCATTTTTGATTGCCCATCTCCATCCCACCTCATATTATCGTTTCCTGAGCATTTAAAGTTGATTTTCCCAGTTGGTGCTCCATCCTTATAATTAACATAAAAGTCAAATATTCTTTTGTTCTTGCTACCACCATGTTGGTTATTTAATATAAAATGAAACACACCGTTTGGCAATTCATTTTTAAAAAAACCATAAGCAGCATAAATTGTATCATTCTTCCCGTAGCTATAAGTTGTACCAAATGACCAAGTTCCTGTTTTTTTATTGAGGCTGTAATTCCCTTTACAAAATGGATTTCCTTCTATCTCTCTATAATCATTTAAACTAAATTGGTCTCTCCATTTATAAGATTCATTTTCAAGAGTGGTATAATAAAAAGGACCATTATAAATTCTATCCCCATTATCTTCGTCGTAATAAGTGTAGGTCGCTTTACCATAGGGATAAGTGCCGGAATATTTTTGATTTTTTTTGCCTTTAACAGAAGGGGCATCTTCCTCCATAGCTGGAATTTCTTCCTCTAGATTTTCGCCCACGTCTGGTTTTAATAATTGTATTTTAAATCGAGCATCAGTTAGTGAGTCTTTCAAGCTTTGATTTTCAATAGTTAATTGCATTAACTCATTTTCTTGCTGATTGAATTTTGAAACAATTAATTTTAAACTATCATTTAAAACTTTTATCTGTGAACTGATTTGATTGATTTCGGTGTCTTTTAAGTATAAATTATTATTAGCATTTTCAATTTGTTTGTTCAGCTTAGTAATTTTCATAATACTGTCGCTTAGGGCACTAGTCAAATCAGTATTAATATTAACCGTTTTAGTTAATAATTCTTGTAATGAATCGGTTTTAAAAATTAAATAATCCGTTAATGATCTGAGTTCTCTTTTATTCATGTCCTCTAAAGAATTAGAGGATTGTCCAATGCAAATACTGCATTTAATTAGGATTAAAAAGGCGACAAGAATTAATTTAGGTGTGAAAATTTTAATTTTAGCCAATTTCATTTTTGTATAAAAGTTATTGGCTACTAAAGTAAATAAATTGTAATCAATAAAAAACAAATCTATTAATCTTCATATCGCTCCCTAACCTCTTCCAACGTCTGAAGGATTTCTTCATAGCTATTCGTGGTCACTAATTTCATTCTGAACTCTTTAAAATGATCAAACCCTTTGAAGTAATTGGCATAATGTCTTCTCATTTCAACAATTCCCGTAAAATCTCCTTTCCACTTAATGGAAAAGTCAAGGTGCTGTCTGCAAACAGCAATTCTCTGAGATATTGTAGGAGGTGCCAGTTTTTCTCCTGTTTTTAAGTAGTGCTTAATCTCATTAAATATCCATGGATAGCCAATAGTCGCCCTTCCAATCATCACCCCATCAACCCCATAGGTGTTTTTCAAATGGATAGCCGTTTCGGGAGAATCTACATCGCCATTACCAAAAATTGGTATCCTCATTCGTTGGTTGTTCTTTACCTCGCCAATTAATGTCCAGTCGGCCGGCCCTTTATACATCTGCGAGCGAGTTCTTCCATGTATGCTTAGCGCTGCAATACCTATATCCTGAAGACGCTCCGCCACATCAATAATATTCTTTGTTTTATCGTCCCAGCCAAGGCGCGTTTTAACGGTAACAGGCCGATTAACAGCTTTAACAATAGCTGCGGTCATCTCAACCATTTTAGGAATATCTTGCAATAATGCGGCACCAGCCCCTTTACAGGCAACGGCTTTTACAGGACAACCATAATTGATGTCGATTAAGTCTGGATTAGCTTCATCAGCGATTATCGCAGCTTCTATCATTGATTGAATATCAGACCCAAATAGTTGAATGCCAATAGGCCTTTCATATTCAAAAATATCCAACTTCATGACGCTCTTTGCGGCATCGCGAATTAGTCCTTCGCTCGATATAAACTCAGTATACATCAGGTCAGCCCCATTTTGCTTACATACCAAACGAAAGGGCGGATCACTCACATCCTCCATCGGGGCCAGTAAAAGTGGAAAGTCACCTAATTCTATATTCGCAATTTTGACCATTTGTATTTTTATCTAGTGCTTGAAATATTTAAGTTGCACTGATTACCTTTGTGCAAAACTACAAAGAATGCAATTCAAAGCCATACTAGCCAATCGTGAGCCTTATAGAAAGTTTTTAATACTAGTTGGAATATCGCTCATATTAGCAGTAATATCCTCTACCATTGGCTTGCTAGTTGCTCAATTAATAACTGGAATTTCCATTTTCGGTAATGCCTCAGCGTTATCAAATCTCAATAATCCAGAGGTAATACTTGCATTAAAAATTACGCAACTCTTTTCCGCAATAGGTACATTTTTACTGCCGCCA
The DNA here is from genome assembly GCA_943332105.1 of Chitinophaga pinensis. Taxonomy (GTDB): domain Bacteria; phylum Bacteroidota; class Bacteroidia; order AKYH767-A; family OLB10; genus CAINEC01. The sequence continues at coordinate 10,030 of CALQOD010000030.1, forward strand.
CTCATAGCAGCCTACTTATTCTCTGATAATGTTGCTGATTATATTGGAGCTGCAAAAAAAATAAGTGTTCTTCAGATTATATTGGCAATTATTTTATTAATATGTATTCAACCCTTTGTGAACTGGATGTCTATGGTTAACCAAGGCATCAAAATGCCAGATTGGATAGAAAACATGCTTAATTCTCCTGGTGGTTCAGCGCAAAAAATTGGAGAAGCATTGATGAAAGGCAATGGCATGATGGAGTTGCTTTTAAGTTTGGTGATTATTTCAATTATTCCAGCAATTTCTGAAGAGCTAATCTTTAGGGGGGTAATACAAAAATTATTCATCGACTTGTCCCGAAATAAGCACTTTGGAATAATATTAACCGCTATACTTTTTAGTGCAAGGCATATGGACATTGCAGGTTTTCTTCCTCGCTTTGCGCTAGGTGCCATTCTTGGATATATGTATTTGTGGAGTGGAAGTATTTATTTGTCGATTGTAGCACATTTTACCAATAATTTACTTGCATTTTTAATGGAGTTAGGTCAGAAAAACAACATGCTTTCATTTAATCCAGATCATTTAGGAATTGTTCAAGGGCAAGAGATGGTATTAGGAGCAAGTATTTTTTTAACTTGGTCCTTGCTATTTTTATTAAGGAAAATTTCAATAGCAAACAAATAATTAAGCACTTTTCTTCGCCTTTTGCCGTTATTATTTTCTCCTCTGAAAAAGATATTGAATTGGCGATTTGTTTTATTGCAAAATCCGACTAAATTCCTTACCTTTGTTGAATAATTTTAAAAAGTTTTAATAGCTATGAGAAAAGCGCGTGTCCTTTTTATTTCGAGTGAAATATACCCTTATTTGGAAATGACTGAGCAAAGTAAAATGGCTAGGTTTCTACCACAAGGGATTCAGGATAGAGGCAAAGAGATTCGCACCTTTATGCCGCGTTTTGGAAGTATTAATGAAAGACGCAATCAGTTACATGAAGTTATTCGTCTTTCAGGTATGAATCTAATTATAGACGATGCAGATCATCCTTTAATTATTAAAGTTGCATCAATACAAGCTGCTCGTATGCAAGTCTATTTTATAGATAATGAAGAATACTTTCAGAGAAAGCAAACAATTCGTGATGCTGATGGATCTTTCTTTAATGATAACGATAATCGTTCTATCTTTTTTGCTCGTGGCGTATTAGAAACAGTTAAAAAATTAGGATGGTCACCTGATATTATTCATTGTCAGGGTTGGATGACGGCGTTAGTTCCATTGTTTATAAAAACGAGTTATAAAGACGACCCGATGTTTAGTGCTAGCAGAGTAGTTTATTCTATCCATGACGATTCATTCACAGAGGCATTAAATCCAAATTTTGCAAAAAAAGCGTTAATGGATGGTTTAACAGAAGAAGATGTGAAAGAAATTAAAGATCCTAACTATGTTTCATTGACTAAATTGGCGATGAATTGGTCGGATGCAGTAATTCAATCTTCCCCTAATATTCATCCTGAAGTAGAAGTAGCTTTCAAAAAACTATCGAAGCCAACATTAGGGTATCAAAACCCTGAAGAATATGTAGTAGCTTATGATAATTTTTATGATGAAGCAGTAATCGAAGATTCTGTTTTGGCTGAGTAAAAATTCCGGCGAATTATTGGAAAATTCAATTACTTTCGTGGCATGTTAAAGTTCTCTTCTCGCTGGTTTATTCTGGTATTATTATTTTCATTTGTATTGCATTCGTGTAGTGATCCATCGGTGATTGGACTCGATTTGCAACCAGCTTCAGTACAACCTGGATTATTTATTAAAGATACTTTTTCAATTAAGACTTATACAGTTGAAGAAGATTCACTTGTTGTTTGGGGGGCTTTGAAAAATTTGTTAGAAGCACCAATTCTTTATTGTGGTAGCATTGATGATCCATATGTAGGAAAAACATTTGCAGGATTTGTTTCGCAAGTAAGAATAGGAAATACATTGTCTGCTACAACGTTTGATGTTTCAACTCCCGATTCGATCATTTTAAGTTTTAATTATAAATCGATAGTTGGTGATTCAAGCGCAAATCACCACATTTCAGTTTATGAATTAAAAGAAGATTTATATTCAGATAGTACTTATTACTCTCAAAGGACTTTTGCAAAAGGAGATTTGTTAGGCCATGCGGATTTAGTTCCTAATCTTATTGATTCTAGTATTGTTGATTCTGTTAAAACAGTCCCGCAGTTGCGTATTGCACTCGATACTACGTTTGCAGGGAAGCTAATGCGCGAATGTCAAGCGAATAATTCAAACTTTGCAAGTAATACCGCCTTCCTTTCTTACTTTAAAGGAATTGTAATTGTAGATAGCGCAGATGGAGTTGGAAGTATTCTTACGCTTCCATCAACAAGTTTGTATCATCGTATGACTATTTATTTTTCTGGAAATAAAAGTTATCAGTTTCAAATAGATATTAGTTCTGTTCGTTTCAGTAATTTTAAACACGAACGATTAGCATTTAATAATGATACTATTCCTGATAACACCTTGGTCGTTCAATCGATGGGAGGATTAAAAGACAGTATTTATATTCCTTATTTGAAGCATCTTTATGATTCAGGAAGGGTATCAATTAATAAAGCAGAACTCGTTATTAAAATGAATTCTGTAGCTAATACACTAGGTTTTAAAAATCATAATAACCTGTTGATTTTTGCAAGTGATTCAGTAGGAAAGAACACATCAATCCTTGATGCCTTCGAATCCTCTTCTTACTACGGTGGGGCTTATGATATTGCAACAGGAGAATATCACTTCAATATCGCCCGGTATGTTCAAAATATTGTGAAGGGAATTAATGAGAGTGGGAAAACAGATTACGGATTATTTATCGCAGCGGGAGGTAGTACATCCAACGCACAAAGAACCGTACTGCAAGGGGGTTCTTCAATGAAATTAATTGTTACTTATACTAGAATAAATCCATAAACTATGTGTGGAATTGTTGCTTATATCGGGAAGCGCGAAGCTTATCCAATTTTAATTAAAGGATTACAGCGATTGGAATATCGTGGTTATGATAGTGCAGGTGTAGCATTATTAAATAACGGGTTGAATGTTTTTAAAAAAGCTGGAAAGGTTAGCGATCTTTCCGAATTTACAAAGGACAAAGATGTTGCTGGTAATGTTGGAATGGGACATACCCGTTGGGCTACACACGGTGAACCTAACGATCGTAATGCACATCCACATTATTCTCAAACACAAAATCTTGCTATTATTCATAATGGTATAATTGAAAACTATTCTTCTATAAAAGCAGAATTAATTCAAGAAGGTCATATTTTTCATAGTGATACCGATACAGAAGTATTAATTCACTTAATTGAAGAAATCCAAATTCGTGAAAGTGTAAGTATTGAAGAAGCCGTTCGTCTTGCATTAGGAGAAGTGGTAGGTGCTTATGCCATCGTTGTTCTTTCTCGTAACGAACCAAATAAAATGATAGCTGCCCGTAAGGGAAGTCCAATTGTAGTTGGTATTGGTGTAGATGAATTTTTTGTTGCATCTGATGCTACTCCAATTGTTGAATACACTAAAAATGTTGCTTACCTGAATGATGGTGAAGTAGCAATCATGGATAATGGCGTACTAACAGTTAAAACTATCGGTAACGAAATTAAAACCCCTTATATTCAAGAGCTCGAGTTAAAATTAGAGGCATTAGAGAAAGGTGGTTACGAGCACTTCATGATGAAGGAAATTTATGAGCAGCCTCGTTCAATAAATGATAGTATGCGAGGACGATTTGATTCGAAAAGCGGAGCAATTAAGCTTGGTGGTATTAGTGAGTTTGAGAAAAAACTTGTTAATGCAAAACGTATCATTATTGTTGCATGTGGTACTTCATGGCATGCAGGGTTAGTAGCAGAATATTTAATTGAAGATTTAGCACGCATTCCAGTAGAGGTTGAATATGCATCTGAATTCCGTTACCGCAATCCTGTGATTTCTGAAGACGATGTATTAATCGCTATTTCTCAAAGTGGAGAAACTGCAGATACACTTGCTGCTGTTGAGTTAGCAAAATCGAAAGGCGCAACAATTTTCGGGATATGTAATGTGGTTGGATCAAGTATTCCACGTGCTACTCACGCAGGTGCCTATACGCACGCAGGTCCAGAAATTGGTGTCGCTTCAACTAAAGCCTTTACAGCACAAGTAACGGTATTAACATTAATGGCATTGCAAATTGCACATCGCCGTGGTACAATAACGGAATCACGTTTTCGTCAGATTTTAAATGAACTGGAAACTATTCCTGCCAAAGTAGAAAAAGCGTTGAAGTGCAATGAGCAAGCTCAGGAAATTGCTAAGCAATATAAAGATGCGCGCAACTTTTTATACTTAGGTCGTGGTTACGGATTCCCGGTAGCGTTAGAAGGAGCTTTAAAGCTGAAAGAGATTTCTTATATCCATGCAGAAGGTTATCCTGCTGCTGAAATGAAACATGGTCCAATTGCATTAATTGATGAAGAAATGCCAGTAGTGGTTATTGCAACCAAGCATGGTTCTTACGAGAAAGTGGTTAGTAATATTCAGGAAGTAAAAGCGCGTAAAGGAAAAATCATTGCTATTGTAACCGAAGGCGATGAAGAAGTGAAGAAGATGTCGGATTTTGTAATAGAAATTCCTGAGACCGACGAAATCCTTGTTCCATTAGTAAGCGTTATTCCATTACAGTTGCTTGCGTATCATATTGCGGTTATGCGCGGATGTAATGTAGATCAGCCTCGTAACCTTGCTAAAAGTGTTACAGTAGAATAATTTTTTAAGAAATAATAATAATATTCAGGTTTCTACTTATTACCTGCAGGATTTAATTTTGAATTAGCAAACGCAAGGCTAGATGCAGCAGATTTATTTTGTGGTTCTAATTGAAGAGTCATTGAGAAATCTTCTGCAGCTTTTTCCCATTGATTATTATTTCCATAAGATATCCCACGATTGTAGTACAAATTCGCATTTTCTGGCGATGAAGAAATTGCTTTAGAATAATCATCAATAGCTTCGGTATACATTTTCTTATTTGCGTAAAGCATACCACGGTTATAAAATAATTCTGGTCTTGGTAATATGGAAATTGCTTTTGAATAATCAGCAAGAGCTTTATCTTGTTCGTTTAAATAATAGTAACAAACACCACGGCCATAATAAGCATCAGTATAGTTGGTATCTACTTTAATCGCAAAAGAATAATTCTCCATCGATTTTTCTTTATCACCAATTGCCCAATAGGCTATCCCTAAGTTATAGTAAGCTGCTGCATGATAGTTTGGCTCTACTTCATTTACTTTATTGAATGTACTTATTGCCTTATCCCATTGCTGTAATTTACCATAAGCATAACCTAGATTAATAAGTGGTCGCGCTTTATTGGGCGATTTGCTGTTAGCATCTGACCAAAGCGATATGTCATCTTTCCAAACTTTGTTACGTTGGCTGGCAAGTACAGTATTACTTCCTATTAAGAATACAAATAGTAGTGTAGTTAAACTTTTATTTTTTTGATAAAGGAATTGATAGATTAAGCAAGTGATAATTAAAAAATACCCGAACGAAGGGATATAAGTACGATGCTCAAATATTACATCAGAAATAGGAATGATACTTGACTCGATAGATAGTGTTAAGAAAAACCAGAAAATTCCGAATGACAATATTCTGTTTTTGTTGTATAGATAAATAGCAAGTCCTACTAATGATAAAAGGAAAATTCCACTTATCAAAGCAGTACCTTCCATGATACTATTAGCTATAGGAAAATCATAATCTAAATTCTGATTGATAGGAGCAATCAATAACTGAATATACTTTACAATTACACTAAGCTGCGTGAAAAAATAATTTGATGAAGTAATAGTAGTAGTGTTAAATGTTGATGGGGGTAGCGGATTAAATATGCTTAATGAAAAAGAGGTGATTGTAAAAATTATAAAGGTTAAAATGGCTAACAATGAAACTATTATTTTTTTATTACTGAAATTGATCGATATTTTTTTAGTAGAGAAGAAAAATAGTTCCATTAATACAATAGCAAATGGAATGGTATAGGCGTTTTCCTTAGTGAGAATTGCCAATAGAAATGATGTTAAAGCTCCAGCAAAATAAGCATAAGTTGATTTGCCTGTATTCAATCTGCCTTTTAAGTAGAAAACAATTGAAAGAAAATAAAACATTGCAACCATCGAAGCCATTCGTTGAACGATATACGTTACAGCTCCTGTGGCTAATGGATGTGATACAAAAAGCAATGCAGTAACCAACGCAATTGATGATTGATGTTGAGCAAGTGAATGATTTTTTAATGTTGGCGATTTAAATAATAATCGTACAATCCAAAATACAAGTGTTGCATTGATGACATGAATCAACATATTGACAAAATGATAACCCCATACATTATATTGTCCGTAATGAAAGTTTATTGCAAATGAATAAAATGCAAGAAAACGGGAGTGGTTGATATCCCACATTTGTTTAAAGTTAGACAGACTTCTTATTGCATCGTTATCTAAAATATTATGTTTGTCATCAAATTGAAAAGCGCAATCAAAAGAATTGGAATAAATTAACATTCCAAGTATAAAAATAGCTATTACGCCTATCCAGTTAAAAAAGGCATTATTACTCGTCTCTTGCTTAGGTTTCACTTTTATTTTATTAATTGGCGTAGCTGATTTTTTTGATTTATTCATTTTGAAATAGAGAATTTGTTCAATTAAAAATGAGATTATGATTGCAGCGTATGAATATTAAATGATAGGTTGATATCCTTTTATTAGTGAAGGGACTTCTATGCATTTAGGTGGAGGATTGTTTTTTCGGATAATTATTTACATCAAATGCTAGTCCCGAAAGTAATAATTGAAATCCAAGTATGATTAATAGGGTAGGCAATATAACTGTCCCGGTAGGTGCTCCAACACCTAATTTATCATATTCCTCAAATTTTAATATACCGAAAATAATTCCATATAAAAATATAGGGATCCCAGTTAATAAATAAAGCGACCCGATATTAAAATCAAACAAAAAATATTTCAATAAAATTCTTCGCAAAAAAGTAATAAGAAGCTTAGGTGGAAATTCAAATAGCATTTTGGTACTTGATAAGCCTGATACCTCATCAGCATAAAGTGCTTTCATTGGGACATCATATATGACAGCATTACAAAAGTATAATTCAGCAATCATCGATGTCTCAAAATAATAACGCGTATGTAATTTGTCAAAATTAATTTCTGCTAGAACTTCGTTTTTTATTGCAGTAAATCCATTTGTAGGATCAAATATATTCCAATACCCAGAAGCAGCTTTAATTAAAAAACTCAAACCTAAATTTCCAATCCTTCTTACTGCGGGCATTGACTGAAGAGCTCTCAAATCACGAAAACGATTTCCCTTGGAAAAATCAGCTTTGCCTGTTAGCAGAGGTTGTATTAATTTAGAAATGTTGACTGGATCCATTTGCCCATCGCCATCCATTTTAATTGTTATATCTGCTCCAAGTTCTAAAGATTTTTTATAACCTGAAATCATTGCACCACCTACTCCTTGATTTATTGTGTGTGATACAATGTGAACTTTTAAATTGTTAATAGCTATTTGTTCAAGAATTGACTGAGTAGAATCTGTAGAGCAATCATTTATAACTATAATAAAACTGATTTCAGAAGGCAGCCCATTAATTACCCTTTCAATATGTTTTGAAACATTGTAACAAGGAATAGCCACACTAATTTTTGTTTCGTTAATTAAATTCATTCCGTTTGTGTTATTATATTGAGTAATTAATGTTGTTAATTCTTACAGATTATTTTGTTGTTAATGTGTTCATCATTTGCTGGTATTTGTGTACCTCTGCGTCGTTACCAATTGCATGATTAGCATCTGCTAATACGCCTATAATCTTTTTCGATTGAGCATCGACTTTAAGTCCGCGTAAGCCATACGCAATTGCATTCTGATTGTCTTTTGATAAGAAGTACATCACTGCGCATGTTTCAAGTAAAGTTATGTTTTCACCGTTTGCTTTTAATCCTTTATTTAATGTCGCAATGGCTTTTAATAGGTCTTTCTGATTATAATAAATCAAAGCCAAACTGTCCCATGCGTTGATATTGGTAGAGTCGTATAACAATGACTTATTATAATTTGCAATAGCGCTATCTATTGCTGATTTATTTTCAAAATAGGAAGCTTTCTTTGAATAAATGGCTCCAATATTTTTATCTATTAATGGTTGATCAGGATAAGTTTTATGTGATAAAGAAAAGAAGTAAATGGATGAATCTAAATTATTGACAAGGTCATATACACAAGCAAGATTAGTCATGGCCATAAAATTACCAGGAAATATTTCCAGACTCTTTTTGAATTCATCAATTGCTTTAAAAGCATATTCATTATTTGCTTGATTGACGGAATTCTTTTGAGCAAGTTTCCAATATTCAATTCCTAAATTATAATGAGCTCTTGTATTATTCTTACATACGGTTACACCTCTTTCAAAGAGTGTTAAGTTGTTTTTCCAATAAGAAGTTGCTTGCATTGTCATTCCAGAAAACAACAAAAGCAAAAGAATCATTAAATAATTAAAATTACTTTTTAGTTTGAAAGAGTAATAACTCAAATCTACTTTACAAAAGCTAATAAGTAAAACTACAAGTGATAAAGGAAGTGCTAATGACGCTATAAATAGAAATCGTTCTGCGAAATTTGTTGAGTTAATAAAAAAGATATTTGAAGTTGGTAAAATACAAATGAAAAACATTAAAATAGAAAAACTAATTATAGGATTTCTTTTCCAGCAGTAAATACTGGCAACTATCAGACTTAAATAAATTAGAATACTACCTATTACGTGATAATCGGAGAAAGTAGCTAAATAAACATATTGGTAGGTATAATCCCAAGTTAAAGGGAAGGGTATGATTAAGGTTTTAATATTCAAATAAAGTGTAAGAAAACGCGTTGCAATTTTTTCATTTAGCGTATTTGCACTATACAGTACATTATCTAAAAGCGGTAGTGGCGGGTTTGATAGTTGATTGGATATTGCATTATGTCGTAATAAAAAGAATAAAATGGCAGTTGCAGCAAATGGCAAGCTGTATAATAACACCTTTTTAAATTCTACTTGCTTTATTAATAGTAATGATAAAGGTAAAATGGCGAAAAATACAATCCCACTTTCTTTAGATAAAATAGTAAGTAATGAAAAGCAAGAAAATAAAATTGTGTTTTTCAAATTAAAATTTTCTTCCTGACTAATATTTAAAAAATAATACCATGTGGCAAATCCAAATAATGCAGCAAGCATTTCATCGAGCGTTTTAATATTTGCAACTACTTCGGAGTGTACAGGATGAGCTGCATATAAAAGAACGATTAATGCAATCAGAGTATAATTATAATTTAAAAATATTTTTTTAAGTGTAGCATATAAAATCAAGAGTGTAAGCGTATAAATCAGTAAATTAAAAAAATGTAACGCTGAAGTATTATTGCCAAACAAACTATGCTCTATAGCAAAAACAAGAATTGTTAATGGTCGGTAGGGTTGATTGCTGGTATATTGACTCTGTTCACCAATGCTAGGACTTGTAAAAATTTCGCCAATATTTTTTATTCCTCCTTGTACTAATGAATTTTGCCGATAAAATGTTTCATCATCAAGTGTGAAATCAAATCGAATTGTTTGTACGTAAAGAATAAATGTAAATACAACAATGATAATTTTAATGAACGTATCATTGTTATTATTAGTTGGCATTTTACTTTTATTCATGTTCTTTAATGTTGAAGCATAGCTTCGTGAAATTTTCTTCCAATTAAAATAGGATTATTTTTTTCATTAATATCTTTCATAGCAGCTTCTAACATTTTTTCTTTATCATAATTCGCTGAAAAAAGATTATCGATTTTATTTGCTAGATCCGTAATATCTTTACATCTAAATAGAAAACCGTTTTTACCGTCTTCAACAATATCAGAATTGGGCGAAAGATCTGATGATAGAACTATTTTTGGAAAACTCATAGCCATTAACAATACACCACTTTGGTAGATGAAACGATAGGGCAGAATAACAGCTTTACAAATAGCAAACAACACATCTCTTTCTTCATCGCTTATATGTCGGATAACGGGAATAACTTTTTCTTCTAATCCATGTTCTTTGATAATCGCTTCATATTTATCCCACTCTTCAAATCGTAATTTGCCAGCAATTATTAGTTTGTAATTACTTTTCGTTTCAGCAGCAGCTTTTAGCAATATATCAACTCCTTTTGCTTTTTTTATTTGGCCGAAAAATAATAATAGTTCTTCGCCATTTTTAATTGCTTCAGCAATTTGAGGTGAAAGCTTATTGATAACATCGAAGTTCGTTTTTAAACTTACGACTTTCTTTTCGTCATTGTGATATTCGTCAAATAGCTGAATGAAATTAACATGTGGTATAATAGCAGTCCGAGTAAGTGATTTTTCGGAAATTATTTTAGCAATTTCCTCCTTGCAAAAGTTGTTATGTACCACACGTTGATTTGGCAATTTATCTACTACCCATTTTTTAATTAATGGCGAAGTAGTAAACTCTAAACTTTCAATATCATGCACAATAGTTAAAATGTTAAATCCTAAAATACGGGCTGCTAGCAACGTAATTAAATCAAAACTATTTGGACTGAAGATATGGAAGATTAGCCATTGCACTCTCGAAACTCTAGCGTGAATCATACTTGCAAAAAATCCAATGAATGTACTAACGATTGATTTTAATTTTCCTACATCAACATTATTAAAGTACTTTTTATATTTTACATTAGGTTCATCACAATTAAAATTGGAATATAAATAGCATTCGTCGCCTGCAGCAATTAATCCACGAAGCAATGAAATATCATAGTGATCAATTCCAGCTTTACTACCTACTTTATCAATGATGGCTATTTTCATTCAATTATTTTGTCTTAAACTCTGTATTTATTAAGAATTTCCAGATGTCTGATTCTTTGCCTTTGTTTTCTAAAACCCAATCTTGCATATCATCTTTAGGATTCTTAACTTCCATAAATGGATTCCAAAAGTCATTATCGGGCTGATAAGAAAAATAGGACCATCCCCACTTATTCTGATTCATAATATCTATGATGTCTTTCACCCATTGATTTCCATTAGGAGCCCATCGCACCGATTGAAATTCTCCGATGAAGATAGGATATCCTGTTTTAGTTTCAAATGCTTTAAGTGAATTGAATGATTTAATAAGTGCATTCTTATCCCAGTATTTCCCACCTGCTTGCCCTGGATAATTGACCCCTCTCGGACGATTTTTTATTCCTTGATGAGTGTATTGCTGAGGTAAATACTGATGAGCTCCGTAAATTAATTTATCATCAGTAATATTATATCCTTTAAATCCTACATAGTTTAAAGGTTTACCGTACGGACCAGGCGTCAGTAAGAAATATCTAACGGTATCGTATCTACGAATTATTTTCAGAGTGTTTTTAAAAAACTCTTCAAGCCTTGGTGGACTAACAGCTCTTGAAATTTCATCGCCTCCAATAGCAGGTTCACTCATGAATTCGTAAGCACATAATTCATCTCCCCTGTTTTTATAACGCTGACAAATTATGTTAATCTGAGAATAAGCACTATCGAGGAACGTATTGCCTTGCCAGAATTCATCCGATTTATCATCAACTTTATTATTAGGATCCAACACAAAGAAATTATATGCAATCATTGCAGTGATATGGTACTTTTTACATTCATCTAATACTTTATCTGTCCAAGCTAGTTCATTGTAAAATGCATCTGCAGGTTTAATCTTGCCATTCTCAGTTCTCTTACAAGGTTTCAATTGTAGTCGAACGAAATTAATTCCGCAGCTACTTAAATATTGAATGTCTTTGTAATCTGATTTGCCAGACTGCATAGAGATTCCTTTCCATGGCCATCCTTTAGGATGTGATTTAGTTTTAGCGGAACTATAAGATGTTGAAGAAAGAGAAGACTTATTAATAATTCGAGAGCCAAATACAATTACAACAGATATTGTAAGTATACTCAAGAGTAAAAGAATTTTTTTTCGCATTTATCTGAGAATTCTGTTTTTTATAAAGTTAATTATTCCTTTGGTTCTTCCCCAGTTTAGTAAAAGCGCCATACATCCTTTAAATGGTAACAACAACATGTACCAGAGTTTAGTTATAAAGTTTGTTTTCGGATTACTAAATGAGTAATTATAGTGCTGCATTTCTTTTTTTGCAATTCTTTCGCATAAATCAATTTCTCCAGCATTTAATCCGCCTCGTTGCCACGCACCAACGCGTTCCTCATCAACGCCAAATTTATTCGGACTATCTTTTTGCGATGAACTTCCTACCTGCGGTACAAATTGCATTGTATCTTCATAAGTAAGTCCGCAATGATTACAAATTAATTTTAAAGTTGCTTCCGTATTTAATAATAGTTCTTCAAATTTAATTGTAATAATGTTTGGATAATTTTCAAATATCATTGCAGATGAAACTGCATTTTTCCACAGGCGCGAAATAAAATAAGGATGATAGTTTGCCCAAAAACGAAGCGATTCTTTCTGCGTTACATAATGGCCGCCCATTTTACGGCGCTGATGTCTGTTCTTCTGAGATAATACAACATCACGTGGATCTCTTACTATATGGATTACTGTACAAGTTTGAAATTTTTTAAATAGTTGTGCTAGCTTAAAAATATTCCCAGGCATATCTTCGCAAGGAATACTTTTATTATTCTCTTTTGTTTTTTCCTTTACAAAGTAATTATAGGCATCCCAGGCATCTATATCGTTCCGATAAAAAATACTTGCCATATCACCACCTTCTTTTGTGTATGCTTCAGGATTTCTTTTAGCATGAAATCCATTTGCATATACATCAACGAGCCATGTAAATATTTTTATGCAATCATCTTTGCTAATTTTTTCAAGCTCTTTACCGTGCGCAATGCAGGGCCCAAATAAATGTAATTCTGGAAATAAATTTACTTTTGAATTATTGCCTAACATTCTGCCAAGCATGGTTGTTCCCGATCTGCTATTTCCTACAATGAAAATCATAATGTCTCCTCTAAATTATCTTTTCTATAACGATAATAATATACTATACCAAAATACACTGCCACTACACCAAAGAACTTTTGATTAGAGGCCGCAGTGAAATAGTCTGCGAATTGAAAAAGTAACACATAGATTGATGAAACAATTAATGCGTCATTTTTATTTTTTATTTTTCGACTATACTTCCAAGTGATAAAAAATGGAATATAAAATACCAGTGTTCCAATAATACCATAAACGAATAAATTTCCAAGTATACCGACATCAACTGGATAAAAGTGTTTATTTAAACTTCTAAATCCATCATTCCATTTAGTGCTTAAAAATCCAACACCCATGATCGGATGTTTTATAAATCCATCTAACGCAATTTTCGATTCCATGAATCGTACATTAGTAGATGATTCTGCAACCTTTTCACCGGTTAGTGTTTCAACAGCCGTAACATAAAGGTTAATATTTTTAGTTAAGAAGTCAGGAGCGAGTAAACCTAAAGCACCAAATGCAATTACTCCACCTACTCCTGCGAGAATAGCTGTACGGATAATACGTGGGAATGAAAAATTTAAGAAGACATATACAGCTATTGTTCCTGCAATTGCAATCAATTGTGTTCTGTCCATTAAATAAACAAGAATATAAAAGGAACTTAGCAGTACAGATAAAAGCCATCCTTTTTCTTTTGTAATCCAAATTTTGAATAAACCATATAGGAATAAACCGTAAATACAGGAGTCGGGAAATTCATAACGGTATCCTTTGTTCAGACTTAATGTTACGAAATCAGTATCGATGAAACGTGCAGGATCTACAAACATGTAAAACACCAAGAAAACAAAAAGCATAATATGAAGTGATCCAATAAAGTACTTTTCAAATTTTTCTTTGGTTAACCACCTATCACTTAAAGCGATTGCAACAAAATGAGCACATAATACCATCGTAAGTTGTCGTTGTGCAATTAATCCGAATATTATAGGCTGTCCGAATACTCTACTTGCTTGAATAGCACTGATTATGGGCATTATTAAAAATGGTAACATAATCAAGGTGATATTTCTCACTTTTTTTATACGAACAGATTTATACCACTCAAATCCGTAATGAACTAATAAGATAAATAAAAATCCTAACGACGATACATCAACAAAGATTCTATTAGGTAGTCGACCAAAGATTGAAAACGCACTAGCAAAAAATAAAAACCATAGTAGTTGATAAAAACTACCTTTAACTATATTGTTTATGTTCAGATCTATTTTCACTGTTGTTTCCAGTTGCTTAAATTAATTTGTAATAACTTTTCAAGATTTGTTATATCGTCTAAATAATATTCGTTTAATAGAACCTCTACTTCATTCGGAATTCTTCCCTGATTTTTTTTAGAAAATACATTTTTTAGCAATGAATGTAATCTTAAACTTTGAGCTATTTTACGTAATGAAGATTTTAAACTTCCAGATGGTAAAATATCATCTACAATACTTTTCCTTGCTTCATTGGCTATTTTATTTTTTACATCAAATGATTCAGTATCTAAATTCACACCGATGAATTTCAAAATAGTATTTATTGTTGTTGCTGCGTCATTTTTATAATCTTCGTAAAGAAGAATCAATATCTGTTCTTTTGGAAAAACCTCCAAGAATCGCTTTAGTTGCTCGTAGTATTTACCACCGCTTAAAAATATTGGATCTCGTCCCCATATAGGTTGAGCTAAACTTTTATTTTTATTAAATTCATGATAAAAGTTACCAGTAGTAATCTTCATTTTAGTTTCCATCTGAAAATGACTCCATGCTCTTTCAGTAGGGTTGCGCAAAAGGATAATTATTTTTGCATTCGGATTATATTCAAAAATATTCTTTGCTGCCTGCGTCGCATAAAGATAACTTACACTCGCTTCACCACAGAATTGATTCTCCATTGCATTTTCAAATAACTTTTTATACAATTCTTCATCTCTTAGAAATGCATTCCAAAGTACTCCCTTCATGCCGTCTTTAATCCATTGTTCTGCATTTTCATTTTTTAATTTGTTTTGCAAACCGGATCTTAAGTCTGATATCGCTACTTCATTATAAAAGTAATTGGGTTCTTTTATGGGCGACATATAAATTGCAGGATGCGTGGCAAGCATCTGTTGTAAAGCAGTTGTCCCAGACTTTGCTGCACCTACAATAAAGAACTCTGGTTTATTATTCATCGCTGCAACCAATAAGGTAAATTGATGTTTGGAATTTTTTTAAGAAGCTGCGCTAATTGAGCATTGGAAGCATCATACATTTTTTCTAATCGTGTATGTGTTCCTTCATCTCCTTTACTACCAACATCATTTTTCTTTTCATTCATTCCGTAATACAAACCTCTGATAAAACGTTTTAGTTTATAATGCTTTCTCCAGAATGTTTCCGTATGATGATTTACCCAAAGTGCTAATTTATGAATAAATGCAATTTTATAATCTACAGTTCTGTTTTCAACGGTAAAACCTTCTTTTTTATAAAATGAAAAATCAATGTTAAGCCAATTGCATATTTTCCTCATCACACCCGGAGTGTCATTAGAAAGTTCATCAAAGAAAATTATTAGCAAACGATCTTTGAAATGTTCCATCCATAATGGAAGAAATGATGCGTAATCACCTTCTATTAATCCTTGAGTAATATGATCAGTTTCATCCGACTGACGAATACCACGGTTTAATGGATGCGACATACTGATGAATTGTTCCAGTGTTGTCTCTGCAGGTATTTCTAATTTAGTAACACAATGACGATAAAATGAAATGAAGCGATCCGTTGGTTCACGAAGAATGAAAATAATTTTTACATCATCACCTAATCGTTCTTTGATGATATTAATTAATGGCAGTCCGCCGTATAAATACGACGGTGTAGTTTCTAAAACACATTTTTCGCCATTGAAATGTTTAAAGTGTGTTGCATAAACATCATTGCTTGGCACTTCCTCGTTATAACGTGCAGGAAGTAAAAATGCAAGTTCTTTGATAAGCGAGCCACAAACTTGTGGATGCATAGATAAATAAGTGTGTAGTGATGTTGTACCCGCTTTATGTACACCACCAATTATTAAGTTAGGCAAATTATTTTTTTGTTCCATCTTTATTTCAGCCAGGTCCTTAAATCACGATTAATTAATGTTTGTGTTATTTCAATATCTTCTTTAAAGATTGACATCAACAATTGTTTATCCTCTTCACTCATTTTAGGAATTTTCCCTTCTTTGAAGAAGTAAGGTTTGATTTTCGTTTGGATACTATCTGGTAATGCTCTGAATATTTTTCGCTTTAATCCAGTTTGAGTTAGATACTTAATAAGGCCTGCCGATTTAGGCATCTTAGCCTCATTCTGTTTGTTTGAATAGTTGATAGTAGTTGTAGTATTAACTCCTATGAAAGAAAATAATTTTTCACCAATTGCTGCAGCGTCCGATTTCAAATCATCGTTTAAAAAAATTAACACCTGCTCTTTCGGAAAAGTATCTAAGAATCTTTTTACCTGTTCATAGTATAAACCCATTTCTACGTAGTTATGAGCAACACACCAACCCTTATTTGTTTTCAATAAATCAGCTTCTATTTCTTGACGTAATGGAAGCGTTGTTCTTCCATCTCTTACGTTAGCTAAATAATGCGAGTAAGCCCTGGAAACAGGATTGCGCAGAATCATTATTATTTTGGCCTGCGGATATTTGCTTTTTATTTCTTGCGCCGAAACAGATGAAAACAAATAACCATTGCTTATTTCGCCAATTGCTTTTTCATCTTTTACATTTTTGAAAAGTTTGAGATACGTTTCGAAATCTTCTACATACCACTCCCAGTATTTCTTCGACATATTTCCAGCAACATACTCATGAATATTTATTCCTCTAGAGAAAACATATTTTTTATACTCATCACTAAAGTTTTCAATTCTTATATCGCTGCAAAAGAAATGAGGCTCTTTAATTGGCGACATATAAACATCAGGATGTTGTTCTAAAAAATCATAAAGGGTAGTAGTACCGCATTTAGCAGCACCAATAACAAAAAAATTAGGTTCTTTATTTAGTTGCATTTTTGTTTTTCAAAAATTTTAATTTCTCAAATCCTGGTAAATAAATTGAAATTATTCCAAGTTTCTTTTTCGCATAAGCAACTGAAATTAGATTTTGTATGATCTTAGCAGCAGACGATGATATAGCTGCACCTACTAACCCAATTTTTGGAATCAGTATAAAATTTAAAACTATACTTCCTATAGCCGTTGTAGTTATAATTTTATTGTATTGCTTCTGGTGTCCCGACATTTGTAATAATATTCCAATTGAACCGGTAATACTATTTACAAAATTTCCGATTGATAAAAGTATCAAAGCAAGCCATGCTCCTTTAAATCCTTCACCTAAAAATCCAAGAATAGTCTCAGGAAAAAAACATAGGATTAGTGTAACGGGAAGTGATGTAAAAAACAATAATCGATTCGACTTTAAGATTATCTGTTGCAGGCGGCCCATTTCATTTTTATGATATAGATCTGAAAAAATAGGTGCCTGTATAGCGTTAATGGCGAGCAATACAATTGCTGACAGCGTTGATAGTTTAAAGGCTGCATCATACATACCAACTTCTTCCGAAGAACGAAAAATTCCAAGTATGATATTGTCTGTCCAACCCAAAATAAAAAACATAGATCCTGTTAACATCATTGGCATCGATTCGCCTAACATTTGACTCCAGTTGAGTGTAGGCTGGTAAGAGCCCTCTCTCATTTTGCTGAAACGGTACCAAGTAATAAAACTTAATATACAAGTGCCAATCATAGCATATGTATATGCATCAACAACACCTAATGATGATTTCATATAAAAAATGACCAACAATAAAATAGCAGATAGTAAAGGTTGAATCCCTTTAAAAATCATAAAGCCTGTCATGTTTTTAAATCCTCTAAATCCTGCACTGTTTAATCCGATGATTACAAATGGCACAAAGGCCATACATGTTTGTTGTAGTTCGTCTGTTAATTCTGGCTTGCTGAATATTGTTCCTGCAATAAAAGGAGCGGCTAAAAATGTAGCAATTGCCCAAATAGATGATGCAATAAGTGTTAATCGTAAAGATTGTAAATAGGTTGTTTTAATAATACTCGTATCTCCATTATCTCGGTTTGCTGCAATAATTCGAACAAGTCGGTTGTCTAATCCCATTTGAGAAAAAATTGCGAAGAGTTGTAACACGGTAAAGCAAAGTGTAAATGCGCCCTGCTCTTTTGGACCGTAAAGCCTGGCTACTAAGAATATAAAGATATATTGCGAAATCATTCCTCCAAGACGAACAGATAAAGCTAAAAAGCTCTTTTTCAGAACAAATGAAGCATCTTGGTCTCCTTTATGGAAAAACGCAAACAGTTTTTTAATCATTGAACAGCTGTAAATTATAATCTTTCAGATTAGCGAATCTAATGAAATAAGCCTCGTACTATGGCAATTAAGATTGGGGATAGTTCACAATAGAATGTTAACATTTTCGAGAGTGAAAATGGCAATAAACGCGTCAAGGCATCAAAAAGGATGTTAATTTATTATTTCCGAGAAACACTTTACATAAATTTAACATTGGCTTAAATTATTAATAGCGTTACAACATGAATTTTGCAATCAAATTATAATCGTCATGCGTTCGCTACTCATTTGCCTAATATTTTTAATGTCAACAAAGCTAATAGCTCAAAATGGGTTAGAGCGAATTATTGTTGAGAAGTATTACATCTCCGATGAAAATGATGCTAAAATCACTGAAGGTGGTTATTTGAAGTCGGGCTCTGTGACATATAGAATCTATGTTGATATGAAGCAGAAGTATAGTTTACAGGCTGTTTATGGAATTGGTGGGCATCCACTTAAGATAGCTACCACTACTTATTTCTTTAATAATACAATTAATGGAGGAGTTATTTCGAATGATGTATCGAGATTTAGATTAGAAGAGCATACTACAATGCTTGATTCCTGGATATCAGTTGGTGCAGGCTCTGACGCAGATTTCGCAATTATGAAGCAAGAAGACAGCTATAATTCTTTTACTAATAAAAGTGGAATTCTAAAAAGTCAAAATCCTGAAGCAGGAATTCCTTTAACAAAGTACGATGGTTTAATGGCGGGTAGTCCGCAACGAGTTGTTTCTTTTTATGGTATTGATAAAGCGGACTTAGAAATTTTAAATAGTACAACCGATACATCTGCTAAAGGGCAGGTGTTTATGACAGACAATGGTTCGTGGGCTTCATTTGGTGGAGCATACGGAACGGATACTTCTAATAAAGTATTAATTGCGCAGTTAACAACAGACGGGCAGTTATCATTTGAATTAAATCTGCAATTAGGAACCCCATTCGGAACTTCGGAAAACTATTATGCTCAAAATCCTCAAGGCTCTGAATTACAGATGCCCGACTTAACCTATCCAGCGGTAAAAAATAATATTCCAGAAATAAAGTGGTTTTCGGTTTTTAAGAATAAAACAATAAAAAAATACAAGCAGCAAACCTTGCAATTTTCGGCGAGTGATAAAGACAATAACATTCGTAAAGTGGATTTGTATGTAAATGATGTAAAACTTACTGAATTATTCGCTGCTCCTTTTGTTTTCAATTGGAATCCGCAATTAGAGGGTAATTCAAAATTGTATGCGGTAGTCTATGATTATGCCGGAGCAAAAGCTAAATCGGAGGTAATCATTCTCAATATTGTAGAGTAAAATCGCAAGAATTCAATATTAACAAATTGTAAAGAAAGGGTCCGCTTTTAAACTAGCTCTTAACTCAAACATAATATTTTATTGTGCTTTTAATCATGTTTCATTTTCAATTTTGAAGCTTGAAAAACTATACTTAATAAACCAATAAAAATAATCACGATGAAAAGAATTTACCTAGTTGCATTAATGCTTATTACGGGCTTTGTTTCTAAGGCTCAAAACGGACTAGAAAATGTAGTAGTGGAAACGTATTACATTTCCAATGCAAATGATGCGAGTGCTGACTTAGATGGAGGAGTGCTTCCAGTAGGATCAGTAACTTACAGAATTTATGCTGATCTGTTACAAGGATATAAATTTCAGGCTGCTTATGGTGTACCAGGACATGATTTGAAAATTGCAACAACTACTTTGTTCTGGAATAATGAAGATCGTGGTTCAACATCACCTACTTTTTCTAAAACAAATGCTGTAAGAAATACGGTAATGCTTGATTCATGGTTATCTGTTGGTGCAGCATGCAATGGCAACTTCGGAATTATGAAATCGATGGATGACGGTTTAAATAATGCAGTAAATAACTATTCTCCACAAGTATTACAAAATAACGACCCTGCAATGGGAATTCCTTTAACGGTTCAGGATGGATTTTTTGCAGGATTACCAGAAGCTGTAACTGCAGTTGGTATCAGTAATGAAATAACTGTTTTTGATAACTTAAATGATGGTACTAATGGTCCTTTATTCATGACAAACAATGGTTCTTGGGCTTCTTTAAACGGATCAACTGGCCCTAATCCAATTGATAATAAAGTATTGATTGCTCAAATAACTACAAATGGTACTTTATCATTCGAATTAAATATTCAAATTGGAACACCAACTGGCGGAGTAGAAAACTATGTTGCTTCAAATCCAGTTACAGGAGAAATTTCTATTCCTTCGCTGACATACACATCACCAAGTATTGGAATATTTACTCCAACTACAAAAAACTTGTCATTCTCTGCTTTTCCAAATCCAGTTGAAAACAATTTGTTTATTAATACCTCTAATATTAAATCGGAAGAAGTGGTTTATTCTATTTTCGATTTAACAGGAAAGATGGTTGCTAATGGTTTGTTTGCTGTGAATGCACAAAATAATATTCAGCAAATTGAAGTAGACAAATTAAATACAGGACTTTACTTTATTGAATTATCAGTAAACGGAATCAGTTCAACTCAAAAATTCATTAAAAAATAAAAGCCCTTACGACTTCTACTATGAAGAAGCCTCTACTTCTGTTATTAATATTAATTTCTTGTGTTTTTAATTCATTCGGACAAGGGACAATTCGTGGAAAAATAATTGATACCAATGGCGAAACGCTCATAGGCGTAACCGTTATGCTTAAAAGCAATCGTGCTGTTGGTACAAGCTCCGATTTTGATGGCAATTATTCTTTAACTTTTAAAGATGCAGGTCCGCAAGTAGTTGTATTTACCTATGTGAGTTATAAAAATCAGGAAATTACAATCAACCCAGCAGGTAAAGTTGTTGTTAAAGATATTATAATGGAATCCTCTGCACAAGAATTAAAAGGAGTAGAGATTTCTGCTAAGGCAACAAAAGCTAGAGAGTATTTCTCAGAAATGGTAAAGAAAAATGCTGCTGTTTCTATGGATTATATTTCTTCTGAAACA
>CALQOD010000031.1 GCA_943332105.1 Chitinophaga pinensis
AAAATAAGAAAATATAAAACTAAAATCCTTGGAGATTTTTCAGGGATTTTTTATGATTCAAATTCTCTTTGAATGATTTCTAAAAAAGCATCATGTATGCTGGTATTAGTTGCTAAAATTTCTTTACCAAACAAATAATTTTCTTCACCTGAGAAATCAGTTACTTGTCCACCTGCTTCTTTTAAAATAAGGCATCCTGCAGCAACATCCCATGCATTCAAACCGTATTCATAAAAGGCATCCATTCTTCCTGCAGCAACATAAACTAAATCCATTGCTGCTGAACCAAGTCTTCTTAATCCATGTGTATTGCGCATGCAATAATCAAACACACGCATATATGCTTCCATGCGCAAATAATTGGTGTAAGGAAACCCTGTTGCAATCAATGATTTATTTAAACTATTAATTGAAGAGACAACAATTTTTTTGTTGTTACAGTATGCGCCTCCATTTTTCCAAGCATAAAAACATTCATCAGAAACAACCTCATGAACAACACCCAGCACTAATTCATTTTTATATATCAGAGCAACGCTTACGCAATAACAATTTAATCCATGAATAAAATTAGTAGTGCCATCCAATGGGTCAATTATCCAACAATAATCTTTATTATTTATTGAAAGGGTATTTTCTTCTGCAATAAACCCAGCTTCAGGAATTATTAATAAAAGTTTTTCAACAAGTATTTTCTCTGCAGTTTTATCTACATAAGAAACTAAATCATTTGTGCCTTTGTATTCTACAGCAGACTCATTAAAATCAAATCGCTCGTTTCGTATAAACTTAACAGCGTCATTCACTATCGACTTTACCTCTTCACAAAAGGCGCTATTGATTAACTCCATTTCGATTCTTGCTAAAAATTATCAACCCTATTGTCCCCAACATTATTAGGCATGCTGCTATAATCTCTGCCTGCGTAACATTCAATCCTAAAAACATGAATTTATTATTGATACGGATTTGCTCTATAATAAATCTTTCAGCTCCATTTAATAATAGGTAAAGAGAAAATACTAAACCTGGCTTGTTAAGTTTTTTCCTGAGTGCCCATAAAAGAAAAAACAATGCAACACACATTATAGATTCATACAATGGTGTTGGAAAAACTGGCTGAGGCAATATCATACAATGACGTCCAAAACAACCTTCAATTGGCACTCCACTACTGATCACATTATGAGGATAACTATACGACCAAAACCAATCAGGCAAAAAACTCATCCACTCAGGCTTTGGAGCAAGATTAGTAATTCCCCAATCTCCATCACCAGACAATTGACAACCTAATCTTCCAGTACCATATGCCAACATAATACCCGGCGCAGCGGCATCAGCAATATGCAGCGGTGCGATACCTTGTTTCTTTGTCATATAAATAACTGCAAGAGTTCCCAAGATCAAACCTCCATACATTGTCAATCCACTAAACGACAATAGCGATTCAATAGGGTTAGCCACCAGCTCATCCCAGTTCTCCAAGTTGTGAAATATTTTAGCTCCAATTATTCCAGCAATCGCTGCAGTAAATGTAATATTCATCACAATCTGATGCGGCCATACTTTTTCTTGGACGATTTTAATTTCGGGTAATTTATTTTTCTGTCCCTCTCGGTATCGAATATACCCCATGATTGAACCAAGTATCAAGCCGCCAAATAAATTCCCTTTTGAAGACAACAGTACACCTTGTGTGTCATTGACAAAATCACTATAATGAAATAAAATAAAAGCCAATTTATATCCAATTACAAAACCACTTAATGAGGAACTGAACAATTCTAATAAAGAAGCAGGCTTGCCAGTTACAACCTCAACCAAGTTATAATTTAGCAATCCAGCACTTTCCTTTCTAATCAATTCAAGTTTTAAACTATACGCCGCTAAAAAAAAAGAAATGGCTAGCATAAAACCAAATGTTTGAATTGGTAGTGGTAAATCAACTCCAAAAAAATCAAGCAAGAAATCTGAGATAGTAGGATACATTTTTTAATTTATTTGCAATTCAACTTCACCTATACAATCAGGAGTTAAATTTTCGATTTTGCAATGAACAATTTTATTCACTAATGATTCACTATAATTCGTTTTCACTCTTACATAATTATCAGTATACCCATAAATAAAATCATTTTGAACTTCTGCTTCAAATAGGACAGGTCGTATTTCTCCAATATTTTTTTCATAAAATGCGCGTTGCTTTTTAATTGATAAGTTGCGCAGCGTCTTATTTCTAAGTTTTCTAATTTCCATGGGAACCTTACCTGAATAATCTTTTGCTGGAGTATTTTCTCTCTCTGAATAAGTAAACACATGAAGATAAGTAATGTCTAAGTCTTTTAGAAAATCTACCGTCTCATTAAAATTTTCATCTGTTTCCCCAGGAAAACCAACAATTACATCTACACCAATTGAACAATGTGGCATCAAGGATTTAATCTTCTCGACTTTCTCTGAATACAAATTAGACAAATAACGGCGACGCATTAGCTTCAAAACATCGTCGGATCCACTTTGTAATGGAATATGGAAATGGGGCACAAACTTTTTCGATTTGCTAATAACTTCAATTATTTCATGGGAGAGCAAATTGGGTTCAATGGAAGAAATACGTATTCGCTCGAGCCCCTCTAATTTATCTAATGCGTTTACCAAATCAACGAACTTCTCTGCCCTATCTCCATTAACATCCAACCCAAAATCACCTAAATTGATTCCCGTTAAAACAATTTCTTTTGCTCCCGACTTTACAATTTCTGCTGCTTGATGTATTACATTTTTAACAGTATCGCTCCTAGATTTACCACGAGCCAACGGAATAGTACAAAAGGTACAGCTGTAATCACATCCGTCTTGCACTTTTAAGAAAACACGCGTTCTATCATCGGATGAAAAGGAACTAATAAACAAATCTATTTGATCAATTTCACAAGAAATATACGACCCTTTTTCATTTTTATTGATCGACGACAAATATTCTAAAACATTGAACTTTTCCTGTGCACCTAATACCAAATCAACCCCGTTTATCTCTGAAATTTCCTGCGGCTTTAACTGTGCATAGCAACCAATAATTATCACCTTGCCATCCGAATTAGCTTTCATCGCTTTGTTAACAATTGACTTACATTCTTTATCAGCATTTTCAGTAACGGAACAAGTATTTATTACATAAACATCAGCTGGCCCAGGGAAAGCAACCTTTTGCCAACCAGCATCTTTAAATTGCCGAGCAATTGTTGAAGTTTCTGAAAAATTCAATTTACAACCTAATGTATGGAATGCTACCTTGTTCATTACATCGCAAAAATATAAAATTGAAGAATGTCATAGTATATGAATAGCATTTAGTTTGAAGGAGTCAATTTGAAAATTAATGGGAATTATTAGCTTTGTAACATGCGGTTAATTTATCTTGTAATCACTTTTTCTTTATTAATCTCTTGTAAAAAGTCTGGCTTTAATACAAGCGGAAAGACTGTTTTCAGGTACAATGAATCTTCAGGAATTACCTCATTAGATCCTGCGTTTGCTAGTAATCAAGCTAATATATGGGCTTGCAATCAAATCTTTAATGGACTCGTTAGCTTAAACGACTCTTTAATTCCTGAGCCATGTATTGCAAAATCTTGGATAATCAGTGACGACGGTAAACTTTATACATTCAATTTAAAAAACGATGTTTATTTCCATCCAGATAAATCACTTAGGGCAAATAGAAAAGTCGTTGCACAAGACTTTGTGTTTTCATTTAACAGACTAATTGACCCCAAAATAGCGTCACCTGGAAGTTGGATTTTTAATTTTATTGAAAAGGACACTATCAAAAACATACTCAATGTCAAAGCTGAAAACGACTCTACATTAACAATACAACTTAAAGAATCTTTCCCTCCTTTTTTAGGCTTATTATCATCCGTTTATTGCTCTGTTGTTCCCCACGAAGCAATTGAAAAATATGGTAAGGATTTCAGAAAAAAACCAGTTGGCACTGGCCCATTCTTATTCTTTAATTGGTATGAAAGATCCGCTTTAATTTTTCACAAAAACGATAATTACTTCGAAAGAGATTCTAAGGGAGTAAGATTACCATATTTGGACGCTATCATGGTTTCATTTGTTCCCGATAAGCAAAGTGCCTTTTTAGAATTTTTAAAAGGCAAACTTGATTTGATAAGTGGATTAGATGCATCTTATAAGGATGACTTATTGAATAAAAATGGAAGTGTAAAAACAAAATACAAAGATAAATTCAAGGTACTAACATCATCTTATTTAAATACTGAATATCTGGGCTTTGCTTTAGATTTAAACAAAGAAACCAAAAACAATCCATTATCAAATCTGAAAATAAGGCAAGCTATAAACTATGCTTTTGATAGAGAAAAAATGATTCGTTATTTGAGAAACAATATGGCCACACCGGGAACATCGGGGTTTGTACCAATTGGCTCTCCTCGATTCAGCCAATCTTCCACAACCTATGGCTATAATTACAATCCTGAAAAAGCAAAACAACTTTTGAAAGAGGCGGGATTTCCTAACGGTGTGGGATTACCTATAATTACAATGAGTACAACAAACTCCTATCAAGATTTATGTGAGTATATTCAAGGGCAGCTTGGAGAGGCAGGCATAAAGGTAAAAGTAGAAGTAAATCAAGCAGCACAACATCGACAGATGGTAAGCAAACAACAATTATCATGGTTTAGGGGCTCGTGGATTGCGGATTATGCAGACCCTGAAAATTATTTGTCGTTGTTTTACAGCAAGAACAAATCACCTAATGGACCTAATTACACGCATTTTGAAAGCCCTTTATTCGACTCAGAATATGAAGCAGCAATGAGGATACAAAATGATAGTCTTCGATCAATAAAATACCACCAGCTAGATTCTATTGTTATGTCGGAGGCTCCTATTGTTGTGCTATACTACGACAAAGTGTTAAGACTTCATCAGAACAATGTCAATGGACTCGGCATAAATGGAATGAATCTATTGACTCTTAAAAGAGTAAAAAAAACAACTAATCTTTCCAATCAGCAATAAATAAATTGGTATCATGTGTTCCATTATTATTTCTATTGGATGAAAAAATAATTTTCTTACCATCAGGAGAAAACATTGGAAATGCATCAAACATTGTATCAAATGTAATTTGCTCTAAATTGCTTCCATCTAAGTCTACCATCATCAGATTAAATGGCAAGCCCCTAGTTGCTGTGTAATTACTCGCAAAAACCACTTTCTTACCTGATGGATGAAAAAACGGAGCCCAGCTTGCATTAGGCAAATCTGTAATTCGTTTTAAATTTGATCCATCAATATCACATGTATACAATGACATCTTTGTTGGCATTACTAAACCCTCTTTTAGCAATTCATTGTATTCATTAATTTCTTCTTCTGTTTTTGGACGTGATGCTCTAAATATTAAGTGCTTGCTATCTGGAGAAAAAAATGCGCCTCCATCATATCCTAATTGATTAGTGACTTGTTTAACATTTAACCCATCAACACCCATTGTATATAATTCCAAATCACCAGAACGCATACTCGTAAAAACAATCATTTTTCCATTGGGAGAAACCGTTGCTTCTGCATCATAACCAGGAGTATTCGTCAATTGCGTCTTAATAGACCCATTTAAATCACTAACGAAAATATCGAAATCAGGATATATCGCCCACACATATTTTCCATCCGCTCTTCTTTCCGGATCTTTTGGGCATTCCTTATTTCCTAAAAAGGTAGATGCATATAAAATAAGTGAATCTCCTCGCAAAAAATAAGAACAAGTTGTACGTCCGGTTCCGGTACTAATTAATTTAGACGAAGATTCACCAGTGGTTTTTGAGTACAGATCAAAATAATAAATCTGGTCACAGTCCATACCTTTAGACTTATTTCTCATTTGATAAGTCAGCTTTTTATTGTCAAAACTAAAATATGCTTCAGCGTTATCGCCACCAAAAGTAAGTTGTCGCATATTAGACAAATGCTTCTCTTCCCCTTCGTAGAGCAAGGTCTCCTTATTAAAACTTATTTTATCTTGACCGAAGCTTAATAGAGGAGCTAAAAACAACATGCTTGTAATATACTTTTTCATAATTAATTTTATTAGTAGACAAAATTAGTACATGTATTAAATAAAAATTGTGTAGGCACATTTTAATTTCAATAAAATTCAGGCACGATAGTTGGTTATTTCAAAACAAATAACATTTTTTTCTTGGTGCTTGATAAAAGATTTTTTAAATTGCAGTCAGGCAATAATAAAAAAAAATTATCGTTCGTATAAAGAGGAAATTTAACTTAATCAAAAACTGAGACGCTTATAAGGCAAAATTTACACATAGAAAAATTTAATCTTCTAATTCAAACCTACTTAAAAGGAGGAACTATGTGTAAACAACAAATCTCAGATAACGAGCTTGTAGCTCTGTTCATCAAGGGCGATGAAAACGCCCTTCAAAATTTAATCATTCGTCACGAAAAGAAAGTTTACACCAGTATTTATCTACTGGTTAAAGACAGTGACTTAGCTAACGACATTTTTCAGGACACTTTTATTAAAGTGATTAACACACTTCGGAATGGAAACTACAACGAAGAAGGAAAGTTCTTAAGCTGGGTATTAAGAATTGCTCACAATCTTACAATCGACCATTTCAGAGGGCAAAAAAGAATGCCAATGGCTTACGACACTGAGGAGTATAGCATTTTTGACACTTTGCCATTAATGGATTCTAACATTGAAGACCGAATCATTAATAAGCAAATTCAATCTCAGGTTAGGCAGCTCATAGAAAAACTTCCATTCGATCAAAAAGAGGTGGTAATTATGCGACATTATGGAAACATGAGTTTTAAAGA
The DNA here is from genome assembly GCA_943332105.1 of Chitinophaga pinensis. GTDB lineage: Bacteria > Bacteroidota > Bacteroidia > AKYH767-A > OLB10 > CAINEC01. Next base: position 6,886 of record CALQOD010000031.1, read on the forward strand.
AATCGCGGAGGCTACCAATGTAAGCATCAATACTTCTTTAGGCCGTATGAGATATGCAATTATTAATCTTAGAAAGATAATTCAAGACAATAGCCTTCAGCTAAGTGCAGATTAAGCAATAATCCAATAAAATTAGCGTTATTCAAGAAAAATAACGCCTATGAACACGATCTGTACATTAAATGATTTGATTGCTTATTTGTATAATGACACTCCGCTATTAAAGACAGTTGAGATTCAAAAAACAATAGACAATAACGAAGAAGTTGCTGAGTTATATCAAGACATGATTGCAATTTCAAAAGCATTAGACGAATTACTAATAGCCCCTGAGAAATGCGTAAGCGAAAGCATAATGCATTACGCAAGAATAACAGCACCGTATTAAACAGTCAATATTCATGAAGGCCGGAAACTAAAAAGTTCGGCTTTCAATTTTTATAGATTTTTCATACTATTGCTAATGATAAAAAAGGAACGGTATAAATTTGTTTTAGCGTATTTCAAAAATAATGTGCCCAATGCAGAAACAGAACTTACATACGCTAACCCTTTTGAATTAATCGTTGCCGTTGTTCTTTCTGCCCAATGCACTGACAAAAGAGTAAATATGATTACTCCTAGTTTATTTAATAAATACCCTGATGCAAAATCATTGTCAAAAGCAAATGTAGATGATGTTTTTAATGTTATAAAATCGATCAACTATCCCAATAATAAAGCTAAACATTTAGTTGGGCTAGGCCAAATGTTAATTGAGAAGTTCAATGGTGTAGTACCTTCAAATGTTGATGATTTGGTATTGCTGCCAGGAGTTGGTAGAAAAACAGCCAATGTAGTTGCTTCCGTAGTTTTTAACCAACCAAAAATGGCTGTTGATACTCATGTTTTCCGAGTTTCATCACGAATTGGATTAACAACAAATTCAAAAACTCCATTAGATACGGAAAAACAATTAGTAAAATTTATACCGGAAGAATTGATTCATATAGCACACCATTGGCTAATTCTTCATGGACGTTATGTTTGCACAGCCAAGAACCCTAATTGTGAAAGTTGCTCCTTAAATATTGCATGCAAAAGCTTTAAAAAATTATCAAAAGCGAGTCGCCATTAATAAATTTAAATCACGGTACGGCAATCGCGTAATTTCAGAAACATATTTATTTGTTACCATACCGCGATACAAATAGGCTGATTCTCTGACATGCCTATCTTTTTCAAGTAAAGCCTCAACTCCTCCACACTCACCCATACTTAAAATAATTGGGGTAAAAATATTGCTTAAAGCAAAAGATGCCGTCCTAGCTACACGACTAGCAATATTGGGAACACAATAATGAATCACATCAAACTTTTTAAAGGTTGGATTGGAATGATTGGTTACTTCAGAAGTTTCAAAACAACCTCCTTGATCTATACTAACATCAATAATTACTGATCCATTTTTCATTTGCGCAACCATTTCTTCAGTTACAATCACTGGCGACCTGCCTTCTTTACTTAAAATTGCGCCTATAGCTACATCACAATTTTTCAACGCACTTATCAAAGCTGTTGGCGACAATGTTGAAGTTGCAATAGGGTACCCTAAGTTTCTTTGCAATCGACGTAATTTATCACTAGAACTATCGAAGACTTTAACACTTGCTCCTAACCCAACTGCTACACGGGCAGCATTTTCGCCTACTGTTCCGGCCCCTAATATAACAACCTCTGTTGGGGAAACACCTGGTATGCCTCCAAGAACTTCGCCTTTACCGCCAGTGGTATTACTCATTAATTCAGATGCTATAAGAATTGAAGTACTCCCAACAATTTCACTCATTGCTTGAATAACTGAATATACATTAGTCTCGTCTTTTAAATATTCATAAGCCAAAGCAATAATTTTCTTTGAAACCATTTTCTGAATATATCCAGCTGATTGCATTCCAATCTGTAGAATTGACAATAAAGTCTGCTTATCTTTAATTAAATCTAACTCTTCAAAAGTTGGTGGCGCTACTTTTAAAACAATATCTGATTGGTAGATTTCATTTGTAGAATAAACTATTCGAGCACCACACTCACTAAAATCTTTGTCTTCAAAATTTGCACTTTTTCCTGCATTGGTTTCTATTACTATTTCATGTCCATTACTAACTAAAACAGATACTGAATCAGGAACTAATGGAATTCTATTTTCTTGAAATGAAATTTCACGAGGAATACCGATAGTTAAACTTTTCTCATACTTTCCTATTTCGAGTAGGCTTTCTTTAGGCATAGCCAAACTCTGACTAGTCAAATTGCTTAATCCATGAATTTTACTCATACGCTTAAAATTAGATTTCGGAAACTACCTTCACCGTTTATAAAGATAGTTGCTTTTGGCAAATTTAACAAACCCTCAATCATTTCTGGCCATTCAATTACACAAAGATTTTCCGAATAAAAGTACTCTTCATACCCAATATCATACGCATGCTCAATTTTATCAAATCGATAAAAATCAAAATGATAAAAAACAGCACCATCTATATTATGGTACTCATTAACAATAGAAAATGTAGGACTTTGAACTTCATCGACAACATCTAAAACTGCAAATAACGACTTGCTAAATGTAGTTTTACCAGCACCTAAATCTCCTTTTAGACACAAAATACTTATCCTTTCACTATTCAAAATAGAAACAATTTCTGAAGCAACAATCGAATACTCTTCTTTCCCAATGTTCAACCAGCTTCTTTCCATTACTTACTTTTCATAGTGATTACAGGTATAATCATTTCTTCTGGAGAAATACCTCCATGCTGAAATGTATCTCTATAAAAATTCGCATAATAATTATAGTTGTTAGGATAAGCAAAAAACTTATCGCCTTTAATAAAAACATACGAAGTACTGATATTCATTTTTGGGAGCATTGCGTCAGCAGGGTTTTTTACTTCCATAACATCGCGCTTTTCATAATTAAGCGACTTACCAACTTTGTATCGTAAATTTGTATTGGTATTTTTATCGCCAACAATTTTTGAGGGTTCATTTACTTTTATGGTACCATGATCAGTCGCAATTACTACTTTGCATGGTTTTTCACTAATCCTTTTTAATGCTTCTAAAAGTGGAGAATGTGTAAACCAAGATTTCGTAATAGAACGATATGCCTTTTCATCTTCGGCCAACTCCCTTATAACTTGCATGTCCGTTCTAGCATGTGAAAGCATATCTACGAAATTATAAACTATCACATTGAGTCTGTTTTGATGGAGATTAGGAATGTGATCTACAAGCTGTTTCCCTGCATCAATATTTGTAACTTTTGTATATGAGAATTTATAGTTTTTCTGAAGTCTCTTTAAGTGATCTGCAAGAAAATCTTCTTCGTGATTATTTTTCCCACCATCTTCGTCATCGTTCACCCACATGTTTGGAAATCTCTTTTGAATATCCGAAGGCATCATACCTGCAAAAATTGCATTACGAGCATATTGAGTAGCTGTTGGCAAAATACTACAAAAAGTTTCATCTTCTATTACAGTGAAAAATTCCGACAACAATGGTTGTATTATTTTCCATTGATCATATCGCAAATTATCTATCAGGACAAAAAACACAGGCAAATCAGAACTGTCTACAACAGGAAAAACTTTTTTACGAAGTAAATTATGAGACAATAGTGGTGCAGTGTCTGGATTTTTCATCCAATCCAGGTAATTGTTTTCAATAAACTTTCCAAATTGCGAATTGGCTTCTGCCTTCTGCATTTTTAAAATATCATACATTCCTTTATCAGAGGAATTCTCTAATTCAAGTTCCCAGAAAATAATTTTTTTATAAACCTCTGTCCACTCCTGCCAATTTAACCGATCCGATAATCGCATACCAATCTGACGAAATTCTTGCTGGTAATTTTGATTTGTTTTCTCACTAATTAATCGTCGATGTTCTAAATTCTTTTTTATTGAAAGCAATATCTGATTTGGATTAACAGGCTTAATTAAGTAATCGGCAATTTTACTTCCTATCGCCTCTTCCATAATTTCCTCTGCTTCGTTTTTTGTAATCATGACTACAGGCACATCCGGCTTGATATTTTTTATTCGTAAAAGTGTTTCAAGACCAGACAACCCTGGCATATTTTCATCAAGAAATACGATATCATAATTATTTTGATAAATCAGGTCTAATGCGTCATTACCGTTATTTGCAGTTTCAACATGATATCCCTTTTCATTTAAGAAAATAATATGTGGCCTTAATAAATCAATTTCATCATCAGCCCAAAGAATTTTTATTTTATCCATAATTTAATAACGCAAAAATACAATCTTTAATATGTCAAACATTACGATATTTGCCTCTTCTTACATAAGTTATCAAGTCCCTGCAGATGAGCATTAATAAAAATAAAATTTTCAACGACCCGGTTTATGGATTTATTACACTTCCGAATGATTTAATATTTGACATCATTGAGCATCCTTGGTTTCAACGCTTAAGAAGGATACGACAGCTGGGGCTTACACACATGGTTTATCCAGGAGCCCTGCACACGCGTTTTCATCATGCATTAGGTGCATTACATTTAATGACAGAGGCGATTAAGTCAATCAAGTCTAAGGGACATGAAATCACTAATGAAGAAGAGTTTGGTGCATACATTGCAATTCTTCTTCACGACATTGGACATGGACCATTTTCACACGCACTCGAAAATTCTATTGTAACGGGTATTAGTCACGAGACCCTTTCTATTTTAATGATAGAAGAGTTGAACAAAGAGTTTGATGGCAAATTATCTATTGGTATTGAGATTTTAAAAAACAACTACAAAAAAAAGTTCTTGCACCAATTAGTTTCTAGCCAACTCGACATGGACCGTCTAGACTATTTAAACCGAGACTGTTTTTATACAGGAGTTATGGAGGGAACCATAGGTTCACAAAGAATTATTAAAATGCTGAATGTATTCAACGATGAATTGGTTGTTGACGAAAAAGGCCTTTATTCTATAGAAAAATTTATCATTTCTCGACGATTAATGTACTGGCAAGTATATTTGCATAAAACGGTATTGTCAGCTGAAAATATGCTAGTTAATATCTTAAAAAGAGCTAAGGAACTTTTTCAAAATGATGTTGAATTGTTTACAACTCCTGCATTAAGTTATTTTTTAGATAACAACATTTCACCTGAAAATCTGAAATCAAAAGAAGAGTTTTTAAATGTATTTTCTCAGCTTGACGACTATGACATTTACGGCGCAATAAAAGTTTGGTGCAATCACTCTGATATTGTTTTATCAAGATTATCGAAGGGGATGATAAACCGCAAACTTTATAAGATCAGTTTACAGCTTGAAAATTTTGACAGTTCAAGTTTAGATGTGTTTAATAGTCGAATTGAAAATCAATGGAGCATAAAAAAAGAGGATTATCACTATTTTGTATTTGCCGGAAAAATATCAAATAGGGATTATAACCCTCAGGGAGAGCCAATAAAAATCCTTATGAGAAACCAGGATAAAATAACCTTACTTGGTGATGACGAGAATATGGATGTTGCAATGCTCTCTACACCCGTGAACAAATATTTTCTTTGTTATTTGCCCGAATTAGCCTCCGATTAGGCAAAATGGTAATAATCTTTCCAAACTTGATGTTCATTTTGCTAACTTTGTGAACCATCATGGAATTCACAGCCAAACAAATCGCTGAATTGCTTAACGGAACCATTGAAGGTGATTCGGAAGCAAGAGTATCACGCTTATCAAAAATTGAAGAGGGGACAACAGGTTCATTAACTTTTTTGGCCAATCCTGCTTATACTTCATTTGCGTATACAACCAAAGCTACTGTTCTTGTTACAGGATTAGATTTTACCCCTGAAGGACCAATTACGCCTACAATAATTCGAGTTGAAAATGCTTATGCTGGATTTGCTAAGCTACTTGAAGTTTACAATACTATCCAGAGGAACAAGTCAGGTATTGAACCCAATTCATTCATTGACGATACAGCAATTCTAGGCGCTAATATTTATGTTGGAGCCTTCGCTTACGTAGGAAAAAATGTGCGCCTTGGCGAAAACACTAAGATTTATCCTCATTGCTATATTGGCGATAATTGCGTAGTTGGAAACAGCACAACCTTATTCCCAGGAGTAAAATTATACTCTGATTGTGTAATAGGTAATGATGTTACTATTCATTCGGGAGTAGTTATCGGTGCTGATGGATTTGGATTCGCACCCAACGAGAATAATAATTATCAAAAAGTAGCTCAAATTGGCAATGTAATTATTGAAGATCAAGTTGAAATTGGCGCAAATTCAACGATTGATCGCGCTACCCTTGGCTCAACAATTATTAGAAGAGGTGTCAAATTAGATAATCTAATTCAAATAGCGCACAATGTAGAAATTGGAGAAAACACCGTTATAGCTGCTCAAACTGGTGTTGCAGGTTCTACCAAAATTGGAAAGAACTGCATGATTGGTGGTCAGGTTGGAATAGGTGGTCATATTGTTATTGCAGATGGAACTAAACTGGCTGGTCAATCTGGCGCATCAACTTCAACAAAAGAAAATGAAACTCTTCAAGGTACACCAGCAATAAATATTGGAAATTATAAACGATCATATATTCTTTTCAAGAAACTTCCTGAGTTGGAGAAAAAAATAATCGCTATCGAAAAACAAATTACTTCACAAGGAAATAATTCATGAGAACCCAGCAATCAACTATAAAAAAGTCGGTTACAGTATCGGGAGTTGGACTTCATACAGGAGTACCCGTGACGTTAACTTTTCACCCAGCACCTGAAAACCACTGGTACGTATTTAAGCGCATTGATTTGGAAGAACAACCTTGTATAAAAGTAGATGCTGACAATGTTTCAGATACTTCAAGAGGAACTACTTTACAAAAAAACGGAGCTAAAATAAGCACGACTGAACATGTTTTAGCTGCACTTGTCGGACTTCAAATTGATAATGTTTTAATTGAAGTCAATGGACCTGAGGCACCGATTATGGATGGCAGCTCAAAGCCATTTGTAGATGCATTGCTTGAAGCAGGTATTGAGGAACAAGATGCTCCAAGAGATATATTCGTACTAGAAGATATAATCACTTATGAGGAGCCAAGCAGAAATGTTGAAATGCTTGCAGTACCTAGTCCTGATTATAGAATTACCGTGATGGTTGACTACAATAGCCCAGTGCTAGGCACTCAACATGCACAGCTTCATCATATTGACGAGTTTAAAGAAAACATTTCTCCTTGCAGAACTTTTGTTTTTGTTCACGAATTAGAAATGTTAGTCAAGCATAATTTAATAAAAGGTGGCGACTTAAACAATGCAATTGTAGTTGTTGACAGAGAAATATCTCAAGAAAAATTGGACAACTTAGCGAAGCTATTGAAGAAACCTAATGTTCAAATTAAAGAAAAAGGGTTTTTAAATAACACTTTGCTTCATTTTCAAAATGAACCAGCAAGGCATAAGCTACTTGATATAATAGGAGACTTAGCTTTAATCGGACAACCTATTCAAGGACATGTTTTAGCTGCAAGGCCAGGACATGCAGCTAATGTTGAGCTTGCTAAAAAGATTAAGGCCCTTATCAAATCCAAGAAAGGTTCTGTAAAAAAGTATGATTTAAATGCACCTTCGATATACGATGTAAATCAAGTGGCATCAATGCTACCTCATCGCTACCCATTTTTATTAGTCGACAAAATAATTGAACTAGGCGAATCGCATGTTGTAGGAGTTAAAAATGTGACCATGAATGAATGGTTTTTTCAAGGACATTTCCCAAACAATCCTGTGATGCCAGGAGTATTGATTATTGAAGCTATGGCTCAAACAGGGGGTATATTAGTGCTTAGCACTGTTCCTGATCCAGAAAACTATTGGACGTATTTTATGAAAATAACTGAAGCCCGATTCAAGCAAAAAGTAATGCCTGGTGACACCTTAATATTTCATTTAAGTTTAATAACACCAATTCGCCGTGGAATTTGCCATATGAAAGGAGAAGCTATTGTTGGCGACAAAATCGTTATGGAAGCAGAAATGATGGCTCAAATTGTAAAGAAAAGTTAAATATGGACTTTCCAATGACCAACATTCATCCCGATGCTCGTATTGGCTATAACGTTACAGTAAGCCCGTTTACAACTATTGAAGCTGATGTAGAGATTGGCGACAATACATGGATAGGTCCAAATGTTACAATTTTTGACGGAGCTAGAATAGGAAGTGATTGCAAAATTTTTCCAGGTGCCGTTATATCTGCTATTCCACAAGATTTAAAATACAAAGGCGAAACAACTTATACAACTATTGGCAATAACACAACTATCAGAGAGTGTGTAACAATAAATAGAGGAACAGAAGCACTAGGAAAAACGTCTGTTGGAGCAAACTGTTTATTAATGGCATATGTGCATGTTGCACATGATTGCATTGTTGGTAATAATGTAATATTGGCCAACTCTGTTAATTTAGCAGGCCATGTAATAATTGATGATTGGGCTATACTTGAAGGATATGTAGGCGTTTCTCAATTTATAAGAAGTGGGGAGCATAGCTTTATTGCGGGACAGACAGGAGTTCGAAAAAATGTACCGCCTTTTGTAAAGGCTGCTCGAGAGCCATTATCATATGCAGGAATTAATAGCATAGGATTGAAGCGGAGAGGATATAGTGACAAAGACGTTAATGATATACAAGAATTTTACAGGGTACTCTTTTTGAGAGGACATTCCGTATCGAATGCGATTACCCTTATTGAAGAAAATAACAATTCGGCGATCATTAAAGAGATTGTTGAATTCATAAAGCAAAGTGATAAAGGAATCATCAAAGGACTATCAAACAGCAACGAATAATTGAATGAAAATTTCTTGTACGGATATCGGTAAGAAGTATCAAGGCCAGTGGATATTTTCAAACATCACTTTTGATTTCGTTGAGAACAGCAAAACTGCAATCGTAGGATTTAATGGCTCTGGCAAATCGACATTGCTCAGTATCTTATCTGGCTACACTACTCCAACAAAGGGCGAAATAACACATGTTATAAATAACAACGAAATTTCGAAAGATGAAATATTCAATCACCTTTCCATCGGATCTCCCTATGTCGAAGTTCCAGAAGAATTAAGTCCTTCTGAATTAATTAAAACTTTTAGTCCATTTAAACCATTTATTAAAGGCTTGAATGAAGTTGAAATATTAGAATACTTGCGTTTAACTAAAGAATCTGAAAAACCTATCAAGTATTTTTCATCTGGCATGAAGCAACGGCTAAAAATCGGATTAGCCATTTTAGCAGATGCGCCCCTACTTTTACTTGACGAACCAATTTCTAATTTAGACAAAGAAGGAGTTAATTGGTTTAATAATTTAATGAATGAATTTATCAAGCACAAAACAGTTATAATTGCTTCTAATAATACTGAACAAGAAATTGAATTTTGTGAAACAATTATTGATATCAGCAACTTCAAAAAAAGATAGTAAACATCTAGCTTTTTTAATCACAGAACGAACTTTAAGGCTGTTGGACTAATCAAAAAAACAGTTATGAAATCATCAACAAGTGTATATTTTTGGCTTTCCATATTCGCAGTAAGCTTTCTTTCTTATCAACAAATTTCAGACAATATCAGGCCAGAGTATAGCGGAGAAAATTATATCATTCAATACCTACTAGGCATTGCGCCCAATTTTTTTCCTGCTATTGGCATTCCTTCTTTATTTGTTGTTTTAATTCCGCAATTGAAAATTAACGGTGAATGGTTAAATAATAAGAAGCACCTTATTGCAAATATGATTTCAATAACGGGAATTATCACCTGGGAATTTATTCAGGCTTACTCGGCAAATTTACATTTTGACTGGAACGATGTTCTATAGACATTAATAGGTGCTTTAGCTTTTCAACTATTATGGAAGACAAGACTTAAAACAATTCAGCATCGGGATGCTGAATAACAAACAAAAAATTCGTCATGATCTGACTGAAATATTTCTCTTTACAATATCGAAATTTTGAATTTATTCAATACTTTTTTTAAACAGCAGCTCGCTTTTATCATTTAACGCATCAAAATAAAAATTCGAAAAATCGTTACAACAACTTGCACTTAATGTCAACTTATCTAAATAAAAAAATCGATTTGAAGAATTATAAATTTCAAATCCCATTGCAGGTCGATTATAATAAAAAATCAAGTTTGACAAGTTTGCTTTTTTATAATCATCCAATTTTATTTGTTTGAAAGAAGTAATTGTTTGTACTGATTTATCATTTTTCAAATCAAAAATATCCACACCTACATAACCACTATCTAGCAAGATGACATGAAGTAACCTTTGCCTTTTTGTTTTACTTATAGACAAGTCCTCCACTAGCCAATAGTTACTACTATCAATGTTTGATAAATTTATAATGTGGGCTTCGCCAATACAAGAACTAATGCCATTGACTTTTTTATTAATTGAAAAGTCACCGCAAAGCCAATTAGAGAACTGTCGATGATTTTGAGCAAAACCAGGTGAACTAATCAGGATTAATAAAACTATTGCTTTAATCTTTTTCAATATGTTCATTTATAAAACATCATTTTTAATTCAATCTTTCAATTTTAATAAAAAATAACGAGCAGAACTACAATTTCTTACAAAGTCAGTAAATTAATTAACGAATCTTATTTATCTACCTACAAGAGAGAGATGAAATGTTCTAATTAAGAAACATAAATCGTATTCCTCAATAAATCAGACAAAACCTTACAAAAGATATAATTCCTAAATAATTGGCAATAGCTGCCTGACTGTCGATGTAGATTGCATACATCAAAAACAAACAGCTATGAATACAATTACAAAAACATTTTTACTTAGTATCACACTTTGCTTTGTCGCATTAAGCTCGATGGCCCAAATGCAAAACAGCAGAAAGTACAGGGTAATTGCTTATAAAAATGGTGAACCGCAAACATTTAGTGTTTCCAATGAGGTAGAAATTATCCCTCCAATGACCCTTTATGTTCCTAACACCTTTACTCCAAATGGTGATGGACTCAACGACACCTTTGGAATTGCTGGCGAAGCGGTAAAAGATTTTAAAATGGAAGTATTTAATCGTTGGGGCCAGTTAATATTTCAATCCTCAAATCCTAATTTGAGATGGGATGGAACATTCCAGGGAACCCAGGTAGCAGAGGGAGTTTATGTTTATAAATTAACGGCACAGGGCAATAAAGGAAAAAGAGAAACGAAAGAAGGAAGTGTAAATGTGGTGATGTAAAATGACGATCATCTTCATCACTTACCTACTTAAAAAACTAAAGGTTTACTTAACCTTCAAAGGACTATCCTTAGTTATTAAAATACCTTTATCTAGTATGCAATTTAAGGTGTTTTGAGTCGGCCAAATACTACTTTTTTATGGTGAATAATGCCTAATTGATGGCAAACAATTGCAATTTCGAGCACGAGTGAAGTTATTTTATTTGATTATCAATGAGTTAACTTGAAACAACTAATATCTGTTGTGTAATTCAAAATCTCGAGGTACATTTGAGCTCCACGCTTTGAAAAGCCTTGTTTAAAACAAAACCTAAACAATGCTTACTCAAAACCCAAAAAACACATCCTCAAACAGTAAACTGTTTGTTGTTGCTTTTTTCCTAACTCTAACTTTCGCTTCATTCAATGTAGTTAAGGCCCAAAATTGGACACCTTATAACTATTGGACTTTTGATGGGACGAATCCTTTAAAAGATTCGATGAACCAATCGAACCTTGATGCAGCATATTACCAATCTACTTATTCAATTCTGTCCAACACTTCCAACGTTGGAGTTAGAAAATATTTACAATTGGATGCCAACTCCAAACAAATAGTCGCTTCAAGTCAGTTTGTACCTGACACAGCTTATACGATAGAATTTTTATTTAAAACAGCAGCAGACATAAACCAAACAATTCAATGGTTTAGCAGAAGAGATGCTGCAATAAATTTAAGATTGTATTTTCCATATATTCGATTTACAACTAAGTCAATTCCTACAGGATCAACAGCAACAGCAACTGATAATTTTGATATTAGTTTGGAAGCAATTGGAAGAGGCACCTATAATTATTACGCAGATCAGAATTGGCATCATATCGTTTTTAAATACGATGCTAAGAACGGAATTAAAGAAGTTTGGATTGATGGCCAGCTTCCAACTGGATTTAGCAAAACACTTGCTGGAGGGTTAATTCCAACAAACCCAGGCGTGAGCAACAACAATGTTTGCGATGTAAACACAAGCACCACTTACTATAAATTTTATGGTGGCATGGATGAAATTGCTGTATACAAAACAGCATTACCCGCAAATATGATTTACAAGCATTATTTAGATTTCACACAAAACAAGCCTTATACATTCGCCAATACGGTTTTAACTGTTCCAGCTGCAACTTCCATTACCGGATCATTAAACATGAATGAATTTACTCCTGGTCATCCCAATGCTAACATTGATGCATTAACGCAATTAAAATCTTTTCCTGCAGCAAGAGCATTAACAAATTCTGCATTATTTCCGAATACAATGATTTTTAATCCCGCTCATTTAGCGGGCGAAGGCACGAGCACATATAGCATGAGCACACTAGTTAGCAGAAGTAAAGAAATTCAAAAAGAATTGGTCACTAATTTTCAGTACGCGCTTCTTGTTACAAGCAATACACATGAAGTATCAACATTTAGCGACACGAATACATATGGTGGTGCATGGATTAAAATGGCCAACTTAAATCCAACTTGGAAAACTTCTGCAAATTCATATTGGGGACAACTTAGCCCTAATGATATTAATAAGACCTCCAACAAGGCTTATGTAGGATGCGGATGCTTGCCAAGTTCTTCCTACTTAAAAAATGCTTCGGGACAGTTTATTGATAAAAGTGGAAATGTATCTACTACGACAAAAACATTAAGTCCGGAATCAGCATTAGATTCTTTTAAAATAGACGGACAAACGATGCGTTATTATCTTGATCAGCTAACAAAGAAAATGACGCGGCCTCTAAATCATTTATTTGAGAACGGAGAAACGATGCCGGCTTGGTCAAGTACGGGTTTGAAGCTCGATCCAACAGTTAACACGGCTTACACAAATAGCGGCCTCACTGATTGGAGTAGATACATTGGAAGAGGAATGAAAAAAATAACTGCATCATACACATCTGAATTTTTATCATTACCTGCTTTAAGCGCGACTCGATTTAGCCATTTCTTTTTAAATGGCCATCCTCTGTATAGCTGGAACTGGCAAGAAACCAGGGAGCTAAATTCACTCACAAACGGACAACGCTATTCATCAGGAGATATTTATATGCAACGACCGAATGTTTGGAGGTATTGGCAGGGAGCTGCTCATGGATGGCAATTTGTGGCAGAATCAAGATTTACAGAAATCACATTAGGAGATAAATTATATTCACCTTTCGTGTCTCCGGGCTGGGTTAATGAAGAATTAATTCCAAGACCAGCTCAATGGTTAGGATTCTTAAAAGTTATATCAATGTCTGGAGCAGAGTATTTTCAAACTGGATACTTTGTAACTGCACAACCTTATCAAAATCCTAATGATTATGTTTGGCAAATGGCGATTCCTGGATATGCGGAAGCCGTGGCAACAAGATATCAAGACTTTTTATTTAATGGAACTCTTATGAATGGAGATGTTCCAGCGAATGCAATCAATAATACCACACAACCCGGTTACTCTTTCTTTGCAGGTGACATAACTAAACTTGTAGTTGCAAGAAAACATAACACATCAAGTAAATACGCTATCACAGGCACTATTCAACCTAATTCAAATTATGTTGGTAACGCTCCGTTAACAGGGACTGCTTCTATAAATCTAGATGGACAAAATCTAAAATTTAATATTCGCAGACAAGGTAGCACATACATTTATGATAAAAACAATGCGCTTGCTCCTGTTTTCTATCAGCTAGATGGATGGCATGAAAATATACATCCATATTACTGGTCGAAGGATTTTGTATTTGAAGGAGAATTATATGATAACACAACAGCTACAACCAACGATATTAAAACATATGTGCCAGCAGGAACTACCGCTGGCGACTATACGAACTTTACATCTTGTGTTGGATTTAAATCTGTTGGAGCTGCTGAATATAATTTTGTTACTAGAGGTGCCACCAACACAACTCATTACTTTTGGATAAAGGCAAGAAGCAAAAACGGAAGTAATACAGGATTTACTGTAGCTATGGACGGAGTTACAAAAGGGAATATAAATTGTATTGCTGATACGAATTGGATATGGTATCGCTATGATGGAACCACAAGCAACATCATTAATTTTGCTAACCTAGTTGTTGGAAATCATTTATTGTCGATTTTACCAAGCAACACCAATCTTGAAATCGATTTAATTACAGTTACATCAAACAGTGGACTAACACTATCTCCAGCAGCAGCACCTTGTACTGCTGCTATATTCACACCAACAATTACTCCTTCAGGGCCAACTACTTTTTGTCAGGGAGGAAGTGTTACACTTACAGCAACAACTGCAACATCTTATCTATGGTCAAATGGAGCAACAACACAATCTATTGTTGCAACAACTACAGGAAGTTATTCGGTTACGGTTAATAATAATGGACAGCTAAGTACAACCAACACAATTAATGTAATCGTTAATTCCGTACCAGCAAATAGTATTTTAACATCGGGCCCCACCTCTATTTGCCAAGGCAGTTCACTTACGCTAACAGCAGCAGCAGGGTCAAGTTATATTTGGTCGAACGGAGCTACAACACAATCAATAAACATAACAAGTGCGGGCAATTATTCCGCAACAGTAACTAACAGTAACGGATGTACGTCAGTATCAACTCCTGTAGTAGTTTCAATTGTAAACCCAACAGCAACAATTACAGCTAACGGGTCAACAAGCATTTGCTCAAATAAATCAGTGACATTAAGTGCAAATGCAGGAACAAATTATTTATGGTCAAATGGAGCAATAACGCAAACCATTAATGTGAATACAGCAGGAACTTATACCGTTACCGTTACACAAAATGGAGGTTGTTCAATAGCTTCAAGTGGGACAATAATAACTGTAAATACATCTCCAAATAGTATAGTTAGCGCATCTGGCCCTACAACTTTTTGCAATGGAAGCGTAACACTAACATCGGGAGCGGCCAATAGCACTTACTTATGGAGCAATGGATCAACAGCTTCATCAATTACGGTAAGTACAACAGGAAATTATTCATGCACAGCAACTGCCACTAATGGATGCACAAGTGTGAGCAGTCCAGTTAGTGTTGCAGCGCAAACAGGAACGATTACTACTCCAACAATATCTGCAAGTGGAACTACAACCTTTTGCTCTGGGAGCTCAGTAAATTTAACTTCATCCGCTGGAGCATCTTATTTATGGTCAACGGGTGCAACAACACAATCAATTAATCTTACAGCAGCAGGAACATATTATGTTACCGTATCACAAGTTGGAGGTTGTTCAGCAACGTCTGCCGGCAAAACAGTAACAGTAAATCCTGTTGCTACATTTACAGTAAGCACAAACGGACCATTATCATTCTGTCAAGGAGGAAATGTTACAATTAGTGTTACTAGCTCTAACGCTCAAGGATATGTGTGGTATAAAAACAACAGTGTTATCAGCAATGCAACAGCATCAAATTATAAAGTGACAACTTCTGGTACTTATTTAGTAAGGGTTCAATTAGGAAGTTGCGGAGTATTCTCATCGCCTTATGTTGTTTCTGTACCATGTAGAGAAGGTGAATTAACTGAAACCACCGTTACTTGCTACCCAAATCCGTTTAGTAGTACACTTAATTTCAACCTAGGGCTCACAGAACAATCAGTGGCGACATTAAAAATATTTAATACAGCTGGACAGTTAGTAGATGTAATATTTGATAATGAAAAACTACTGAAAGGTGAATCAATATTCGAATATAACTGCTCGCATCTGAGAAACGGGGTATATATTGCAGAAATAAAAACTAATACAGATAGCAAACGAATAAAAATCTGCAAGCAAGATTAAAAATCTTGATAGAGTAAATATTTTTTTCTTACAACTTTATACTTTTCAATTTCTTCGCCCCAAGAATTCCTAATTTGCTCTTCGGAGTAACCTTCTTGAATTTGATTTTGGAGCTTATCTGTTCCAGCAAGTTTGTCAAAAAATGAATTAAAAAAATCATTCTTGTTATTCGCTTCAGTATATAACTGTATCAACCAACTTAAATTCAGTTGGCCTGCAGTGGGGGCAAATTTCTCACCGTACTCTTTAACATTAAACCCTCTGCAAACAATATTTTCGTAGAGTGGATTTTTAGATTTACCTGGAATACTAATCGGTTTAAAAGTAAACTCTCCGCTCTTACTATCTGGATATCCAAAAATTTGAAATGGATATTCGGTTCCTCTACCAACACTTATTTTAGTTCCTTCAAAAAAACATAATGACGGATACAAGTAAATAGATGCCATGTTAGGCAAATTTGGAGATGGAGGAATAGATAAGTTAACATGAGATTTGTGGTCCCAATTCGAAACAGGAATCACTTTCAATTCGCATTTATTTTTTTTCGAACTGAAGTATTCTCCGTTTAAGTATCGAGCATATTCACCCATTGTCATTCCATGAACTACAGGAATTGGCTGCATACCCACAAACGATTTAAAAGCTGTATCTAATACAGGCCCATCAATATAAAAACCATTAGGATTAGGCCTATCAAGTACAATTAGAGGAATCCTATTTGACGAACAGGCTTCCATTACATATTGCAAAGTACTTATGTAGGTATAAAACCTTACGCCTACATCTTGAATATCAAAAATGACAACATCAACTCCATTTAAATCTTCTTTAGTTGGCTTATAGTGTTTTCCATAAAGAGAAATTACTTTAATGCCAGTCTTTGCATCTATTCCATTATCGATATGTTCACCAGCTTCTGCATTACCTCTAAATCCATGTTCAGGCGCGAATACACATTTGATCTTAACTTTTAATTTCAAAAGCGAGTCGACTAAATGCGAACTACCAATCACTGAAGTTGGGTTGGCAATTATGGCTATTTTTTTATGCTTCAGACCATCAATATATAGATCAGTTCGTTCTGCGCCAGAAACATAATTGAGAACTTGAGAATTAGCTCCCAAAGAATATATCACAAAAAGAAATAACAGCGTATATTTAGAGAGCGTCACGATTAAATAATAATTAGGTAAATTTAGGCGAAAATTAAGTAATCCGGCTTTGAACCTAAGTAAACTTTTATCTGAAAGAATCTTTCAATCGAATAACGATTCGAAAAAAACAGCAAAACCTGTTACCTATATTGCAATTGCAGGAATATCACTTGGGATTGTAGCAATGCTATTATCAGTTATGATTGTAACTGGCTTTAAGAAAGAGATTTCAAATAAAGTTACCGGCTTCATGTCTTCAATTCGAATTCATCAATTTGAAAACAATAATTCATTTGAAGAAACGCCTATGCCGAATAATCAAAAATATCTGCAAGAAATAAAAAAAATAAAAGGCGTAACAACAATACAAAATTACGCTCACAAGGCAGGTATATTAAAATCTAAAGACGAAATACAGGGCGTGGTATTAAAGGGTGTTGATAAGACATTTGATTGGACTTTTTTCGAGAGTAAAATAATAGAAGGAACCAAGATAAACATAAACAACAAAGAAGAAAACGAGGCACTTATCTCTAAAAACCTATCATCAAAATTAAACTTAAAAACAGGCGACCATTTTTTGATTTTCTTTATTCAAGAAGACAGAAAAGTAAGAAAGTTTTTAGTCAAAGGAATTTACAATACAGGACTAAGCGAGGACTTTGACAACTTATACATTTTTTGCCCGATGGCATTAATTCAAAAAGTCAATAATTGGGACAGTACACAAGTTGCAGGTTATGAATTAAAAATTGATGACTTAAGCAACTTAGAAAATATTAGCAAAGAGGTATATGAAAAAGTAGATTACCATACCAATGTTCAAACAATAAAAGATATCTATCCACAAATTTTCAATTGGCTTGAATTACAAAATCTAAATGTGATTGTAATAATTTTTCTGATTTGCATGATTGCAGGAACGACAATGATTAGCACTTTGCTAATTTTAATTTTAGAAAACACACGCCCTATTGGATTATTAAAAGCACTTGGGGCTAACGATAACATGTTGACATCAACATTTTTAAAACTTTCCAGCAAATTACTTTTTAGAGGATTATTATTAGGGAATATTATTGGATTAGGCTTGGCTTATTTACAGATAAAAACAGGCTTTATAAAGCTCGATGAAGAATCATATTACATTAATAGCGTACCAATAAATTTTACGTTAATAGGTATTCTCTCTATCAATGTTGGGACATACCTCGTATGTATGCTAATGCTTCTAATTCCCGGCAAAATTATTTCTAAAATTAATCCGATAGAGTCATTAAGGTTTGATTAATCTCTACCAATTAAAATTAATAGTTTGTATGAGGTCAGGATGCAAACTAAGAGCAACAGGACAAGTGGCAGCGGCTTTTTCGATTAACATCTTTTCTTTTTCGTTGTAGCTATTTAATGGGAAGGTAAAATCAACCACAATTTCACCAATCCTTCTAGGGTTGGCCACCATAATTTTATTGATGCTTATTTTAGTGCCATTGATTGAGAATCCATGCGTATTAGCAGCAATTCCCATTATTGTTAACATACAAGACCCTAATGATGCCGCCAATAAGTCTGTTGGTGAAAAAGCTTCCCCTTTCCCATTGTTATCGATTGGAGCATCTGTGATAATAGTGTTTTGGGAAGCAAGATGCGTTGCTTGCGTTCTTAACTCGCCGGTATAGATTGTTTCAATTGTCATAGGTTCAAATTTAAGAATTGGCTAGCAAATAACCCTACAATAATGGCGTTAATTGTATATTTGTAAAGATGAATTTGATTAGGCGAACAACAATTTTAGCATTATTGCTCTTAATGAGTATTTATGTTTATTCGCAGAATTCAAATCCTAATGAATTTGTAGAAGAGAAGCCCCCTCTAATGAAGGGCGAAATTGCTTTCGGACTTAACGTTCATACTAGTGGCACCTTAGGACTTCAGTTTAGAAAAGCAAAGAATTTAACTGGATATAAAAAAATTTATTGGGAGTCGGATTTAGTTGGAATGAAACATCCTAAAGAGATTAAATCTGTTAATAGATATTTTACCGATGCAAAAGCATTTGTATTTGGCAAACAGAACAATTTAACAATTCTTCGTGGAGGTGCGGGATTTGAAAAAACACTTTACAGCAAGGCAGAAAAAAATGGAATAGAAATTCGCTTTGTTTATGGCGGTGGCCTATCACTAGGCATTACCAAACCAGTTTATTTAAACATTCTTGAACCGACCGGGAAGTTTGGAGAATTTGAAACTGTTGTAGAAAAATACGACCCGAATAAACATTTTCTAGATGATATTTATGGCAGAGCACCTTTTACTTATGGTTTGAATCAAATCAATTTCCATCCTGGCGCCTATGGTCGAATTGCTTTTAATTTTGAATACTCTCCTATTTATTATGACGTTAAGGCATTAGAGTTAGGAGCTATTGTTGATGCATACCCAAAAGAAATTCCAATAATGGCATTAATTCAAAATAAGAAATTTTATTTTACATTTTACATTACCTTTATTTACGGAAGAAAAAAATAATATTATGGATTCTGAAAAATCGACATCTGAAAAAAATAAAAAACCAAGTTGGTTAAAAGTAAAGTTACCCATCGGTGAAGAGTATAGGAAAGTTCGTGAGCTTGTAAGTGAAAACAAATTACATACTATTTGCGAAAGTGGAAACTGCCCTAACATGGGAGAATGTTGGGGTGCTGGTACAGCTACCTTTATGATTTTGGGAAATGTTTGTACTAGGTCATGTGGGTTTTGCGCGGTTGCTACAGGGCGGCCATCTGCAATTGATTATAATGAGCCCATGCGCGTTGCAAATTCCGTTAAGATTATGGGAGTAAAACACTGCGTTGTAACTTCAGTAGACAGAGACGACTTAAAGGATGGTGGGGCTAATATTTGGGTTGAAACGATTAAAAAAATAAGAGAAGTTAGCCCAGGAACAACATTAGAAACATTGATTCCAGACTTTCAAGGCAAATGGGATAACTTACAATTAGTAATAGATGTTGGTCCAGAAATTATATCTCATAATTTAGAAACTGTTCGAAGATTAACTAAACAAGTAAGAATACAAGCAAAATATGATCGCTCATTAGAAGTTTTAAAAAGAGTAAGTGATGCAGGGGTAAGAGCTAAATCGGGTGTTATGCTCGGACTTGGGGAAACAGAGGAGGAGATTTTTGAAACGATGGATGATTTAATTAACGCTGGCGTTAGTATTATGACATTAGGTCAATATTTACAGCCAACTAAAAAACACCTAGAAGTTGTAGAGTTTATCACGCCTGAAAAGTTTAGTTTTTACAAAGAAGTTGGAGTAAAAAAGGGATTACTTTATGTAGAGAGTGGACCTTTGGTTAGATCATCTTATCACGCTGAAAAACATTTGATCATATGAAAAAAACAAATGTTGCAATTAATGGATTTGGCAGAATTGGCAGGACTTTTTTAAGAAAAGCATTCCGAGACAAAAAGATTGAAATTTTAGCAATCAACGACCTTAGTGCCCCATCAACTTTAGCGCATCTATTAAAATACGATTCTATTCATGGAAAATTTCCAGGAGAAATTACATATGGAGAAAATTTTATTTCAATTGATGGAAAAAGAATTGAAATTATTGCTGAGAAAGATCCTGCCCAACTACCTTGGAAGAAATACTATATAGATATAGTTATTGAATCAACGGGGAGATTTACAGATGAAATAGATGCGTTGAAACATATTACAGCTGGAGCAAGGAAAGTTATTATAAGTGCGCCTGCAACTGGAAACATCAAATCGGTTGTAATGGGTGTAAATGAGAACATATTAGACGGACAAGAATTAGTGATTTCCAATGCATCTTGCACAACCAATAATGCAGCACCAATGATTGCATTATTGGATAAGCATTTTTCAATTGAGGATGCGTATGTAACAACTGTTCATGCGTACACTGGCGATCAAAATATTCATGATGCTCCTCATAAAGATTTAAGAAGATCAAGAGCAGCTGCAAATTCAATTATCCCAACAACAACTGGCGCAGCAAAAGCAATCGCTGATGTCTTTCCACAATTGAAAGGTTTAATTGGCGGTGCTGGTATACGCGTACCTGTTATAAACGGATCATTGACTGACATTACCTGTGTTGTAAAAAAAGAGGCAACAGTTGCAGAAATTAATTCTATATTCAAATCTGCATCCGAAAATGAACTAAAGGGAATATTAGAATACACTGATGAACCAATTGTATCTGTTGACATAATTGGAAACAATCATAGTTGTATTTTTGATTCACAACTTACAAGTGTATTGGGCAGGATGGTTAAAGTAGTTGGCTGGTATGATAATGAAAGCGGATACAGTAGCAGATTAGTGGACTTAATTCATCACCTTTCAAAATAAATCTTCAGTCAACTAATTTACTAATGGCCAATTAAAGCCAAATCGAATAGTACGCGGTGGAATAACATATCCGTTTCGCAAGAAACTTTGCTCATTCATCCATCCAATATTAACTCTTTCTATTTTCAGGAATAAAGTGGCGGCTTTAATTTTAAAATCAGCAAAAAAATTCAAAACTGCAATTCCATTATATTTTCTTTGCGACTGGATATAAAAATCATCTAATGCTGGCAAATAATTCGGAGCAAGCCAAGAATCATTATAAACACAAGAAAATCCAGCCTCCATCTTTAAATTGTTTTTGAATAAATCAAACAAATAACCAACTCGGACAAAAGACTGTATAGGAATAACTGGATAATACTCGCTATTTGATTTATTATAGTTTGTATTTTGAATGATATGAAATCTACTTATCGTATCATTATAACACAATCCAATACTAATTAAACTCTCATTTTTATATGATACTGTTGGAACTACTTTTTCATTTAGAAAAACTCTATCTCGAAAACCAAGCAAAGACGCACTCATTAAAATGTTATTACTGAACAAAACCGATAACTTTCCATTCTTGCTTTTAACATTAGAGAAATTGTCGTTGTTCCATACATAATGATTAGAAAAAAGTTTTTGATAAGTAAATTGAACATTATTATTTTCAGCTGAAAAACTTAAAATCAACTTTTTAAGAAAAGAACTATTTATATCAATACCAAATGTGCCACAAATACTAGAATTATTTTTTCTAAAATTATTTCCAAGGTTTTTGCAATAACGAACCGACAACTCGACATTTTTTATATTGTAAGCCAAATCGGAGTTTAAAGCGAAATCACCAAAGAGATAAGACGAATCAAGGATGTTAAAATTAAAATCACTCCTTTCAATAGATGTCGCCAAAGTAACATTATCTATTATAAAGCAAACTCCTAAATAATTTTTAAACCAATCATATCCCAGGGAGTCATTAGTTGCTGTAGAGTCGTAATAAGTGGCGGGGTAAAACTGACTAATCCCTTCGCCTTTATAATTATATCCAAATTTAGAAAAACTATTGCCCACAATCATGGAGGTATTTCTCATCTTGTTTTCAGATTCATAAAGTTTAATCGTATGATCTAAATCAATCTTAAAAAACTTCTTTTTCAGATAATCTGTGTTTAAATTAACTTCCAACTGTTGCAAGTCACGCTTAGAATAATTTGTATTTAAGACTGAGTCAGAAACACCTCCAGAACACCCATCATTATTTGAGGCAATTATGAAATTTGCCTCTAAACCATATGATTTAGACTTATGAATTAAGGAGAGATTAAAACTTCTATTTTTTGAATTATTGTTTTTCAAAAAACCCAAACTAGCGACTGAAGAGTAATTAAAATAAACCAGAGTAGAATGACCAATGCGTTGAAGATTCACTAATTGCAGACATTGATTTTTCTGTGAACCTAAGACTAAATAAACATTAGATTTAGCTTTTAAGGAATCAAGCAATAAAGAATCTGAAAAACTTAATGACTTAAAAAAAGGGAGGCCTATTTTTTTTCCAAAATTTGGTTGTAAAATCGAATGATTATCAATAAAACGATAGGAAAAGTCATCATAATAATATGTTGTAAAAAATACCGGTTGATAGTTTTCGGTTGCAGAAAAATCAAACCTCGAATAAGATATTTGCGCTAAAGAGTAAGTAAAAAGAAAAACGAGCAAGGATGTTAGCGAAAGAGATTTTGTCCTCAATGTTTAATTTATTTGTTAGAGAGCAAAAGTATACAAAAAGAAAATGCCCCGACTAGCGAGGCATTTTCAATGATACGGCAACGACATACTCTCCCAGATGTTACTCTAGTACCATTTGCGCAGTTGGGCTTAACTTCTCTGTTCGAAATGGGAAGAGGTGGACACCAACGCTATAGTCACCATAAATATCTTACTTTGAATAAATCCAAAGATGACAGGGATTGAAAGAAAATACATTTGATAAATTTGATTGAAATAAAAGTTTACGGGCAATTAGTACTACTCGGCTATGACATTACTGCCTTTACACCTATAGCCTATCAACGTCGTAGTCTTCGACGACCCTTATAAAGAAGACTCATCTTGAGGCAAGTTTCGTGCTTAGATGCTTTCAGCGCTTATCTTAACCGAACGTAGCTACCCTGCGCTGCAGCTGGCGCCACAACAGGTACACTAGAGGTTCGTCCGACTCGGTC
>CALQOD010000032.1 GCA_943332105.1 Chitinophaga pinensis
AGCGCATTTCTAAGGGCAAATGAATTATGCATTTTTATCGATTGCTTAATCAAAATCTATTTTCAAATATTTTTTTGTAAATTAAGTAAATTCAAAGAAGAAAAATTAAATTTGTGGGCTAGATGTACAACTTATTTTGCATCTTTGATGTATAGTACGGAGGCTTCAACGGCGATATTTAAAGGATTATTGCAAAAAAAATCATTCTTTGCGTAACATTTTTTAAATAATGCGTACAAATCCCCGAAGTCAAAAGTAAATCATTATGATAAAAAGAATATTATTGGGTTTGTTATTGTTTGCTGGCATCTCTGCTAACGCTCAGGACCCTCAGTTTACGCAATTTTATGCTAATCCTATGTATCTGAATCCTGCTTTTGCAGGCTCAGCACACTGCCCTCGTGTGGCTATAAATTATAGGAATCAATGGCCAGCCCTAAAGAAAACTTACATTACAACATCAGCATCTTACGATCAACATTTTGATATGCTAAATGGGGGTGTTGGTTTAATGGTGATGAACGATAAAGCCGGTGAAGGAACAATTGCAACTACTAATATTAGTGGTATATATGCGTATCAATTGAATATTAATCGAAAGGTATCAATGCGTTTCGGTCTTCAAGGAACCTATGTTCAAAAGAAACTTGACTGGGATAAATTAACGTTTGGTGATATGATTGACCCACGATATGGATTTGTCTATGAAACACAAGAGGTTCGTCCTAAGGAATCACGGTCATTCATGGATTTTTCTAGTGGGATGATTATTTATTCTAGTAAATTATATGGAGGCTTAGCTGTGCATCACATGACGCAACCTGATGAGGCCTTTATAGTAAAAGGTTCAAGTAAATTACCAATGAAAATCACCGCACATCTGGGAGCTTTATTGCCAGTTGGCGATGGTGCCGGACGTGGTTACAGAGGAAGTGTGAATAAGGATGAAGGAACTTTTATTTCACCAAATATTTTGTTTCAGCAACAAGGTTCATTCAATCAATTAAATGTAGGTATGTACGTCCTCCATTCTC
This sequence comes from Chitinophaga pinensis, assembly GCA_943332105.1. GTDB lineage: Bacteria > Bacteroidota > Bacteroidia > AKYH767-A > OLB10 > CAINEC01. The sequence goes on from CALQOD010000032.1 coordinate 1,035, forward strand.
CAATTGTAGGTGGATTATGGTACCGCGGGAACTTTGGAAAGGATAAATTCATTTCTAGCGATTCATTTATTGCATTAATTGGATTGCAAAAAGGGAGCTTCAAATTTGGGTATAGCTATGATGTAACTGTCTCATCTTTAAGTAATTCGACTGGTGGTTCGCATGAGCTTAGCTTGGGTCTCCAGTTTGAGTGTAAGCCTAAAAAGAAAAGATTCCGTGCAATAAGTTGCCCTAGTTTTTAGTTTATTTACCATATTTGCGAATTCAAAGCTTTAAAAACATGAATATGAAAAGCCAATTGCTTCCAATCGTAGCCGCAGGAATGATGATTATGTCATCTTGTAGTAATAATAATGAAAAATCAGGTGCAACAAGTTGGAACTATAATGAAGAGAAAAATGGAGGATTTGAATCCGTTGATTATAATGAACAGGAAACTGGGCCTGGTTTAATACTTATTGAAGGTGGAACTTTCACAATGGGAAGAACCGAACAAGATGTTGTTCAGGATTGGGATAATATTCCACGACGTGCAACTGTAGCTTCTTTTTACATTGACGAAACAGAAGTTTCTAATGAATATTATCGTGAATATGTTTATTGGTTGGAAAGAGTTTTTGGAACGGATTATCCAGAGGTTGCTCGTAAGGCATTGCCAGATACATTAGTATGGCGTGATCGTTTAGCTTTTAACGAACCTTATGTTGAGTTGTATTACAGACATCCTGCTTATAAGGATTACCCGGTTGTAGGTGTAAATTGGTTGCAAGCCAATGACTATTGTGCGTGGAGAACCGACCGTGTTAACGAACAAATTTTAATTCGTGAAGGCGTTTTGCGAGTTAATCCAGCTCAGGTAAATGAAGATAATTTTAATACAGATGCATATTTAGCAGGTCAGTATGAAGGTCTTGTTAAAAGTCCTTTGACAGATTTAAATCCAAATCTGGATACTCGTAAAGTTCGAATAGAAGATGGTATTTTATTGCCTCATTACCGTTTACCTACTGAAGCGGAATGGGAATATGCAGCACTTTCTTTAATAGGATGTACAGTTTATGAAAATGTAAATAATCGTAATTTATATCCATGGCAAGGACATGCTGTGCGTGACGCTGATGATAAATTCAAAGGAGAAATGTTAGCAAACTTTAAGCGTGGTCGTGGTGATATGATGGGAGTTGCAGGTAAATTAAATGATAATGCAAGTATTACAGCACCGGTTTATTCATATTTGCCGAATGATTTCGGTTTGTACAATATGGCAGGTAATGTTTCTGAATGGGTAATGGATGTTTACCGTCCTCTTTCACATGAAGATGTTTCTGACTTTAACTCTTTCCGTGGTAATGTTTTTCAAACACAGACACGCGACGAAGAAGGTGCAATTGCTGAAAAGGATAGTTTAGGTCGAATTACTAACCGGGATGCAACGGACGAAGAAGCTAGTATCCGTAGAAATTATAAGCGTGCTGATAACATTAATTACTTAGATGGCGACGACGAATTAGATGAAGACGGAAATGGTTTAGGGTCTAAATATATATCTGGAAAATCAACTTTAATTGATGATAAAGCACGTGTTGTAAAAGGTGGATCATGGAAAGATTTAGCTTACTACTTAACACCTGGAACAAGAAGATTTTTAGATGAAAATCAACAGACTGATTGGTTAGGGTTTAGATGTGCTATGGCTCGTGTAGGAAGCCCTACAGGTATTGGGTCCAAAAAGAAATAGTCATTTGTAATATAAAAAAAGGGACTTCGGTCCCTTTTTTTATATTACAAATGAAAGGGTTAATAAACTTATTTTTGTTAACATAAATCAAGTATTTCAATTCTTAAATTTGTTTGAAAGATTAGTTAAGGCATGAGGGTTTATTACTTATTAAAAATCAAAGGCAAAGCTAAAATTCCTGATTATGTTCAATTGCGTGATGAAAAGTTTTCATTGCTAGCATATTTTCGCCTCGATCGCCCTGAAAAGTCATTAAGTAAAATTGGTCTGGCTGATGAAGAGCCTCAAATAATGAGTTTTTTAAGTGAGATTCCTTTTGGTATTGTTTCTAAATTAGAATTAAATTAATCCCTATGAATACGCCCGTTATTGCATTAAATAATGTTGTTGTTTCGCACGATAACTTAGTTGTTTTAAATAATGTATCAATATCTATTTACAAAGGAGATTTTGTTTATTTGATAGGGAAAACAGGAAGTGGGAAAAGCTCTTTGTTACAATTATTGTATGGAGAACTACCCTTTCTTAATGGAACTGCAGAAGTTGTTGGGTTTGGTTTGAATAATTTAAAGTCACGTGCAATTCCTGATTTAAGAAGAAAAATTGGAATTGTATTTCAGGATTTTCAATTATTGACAGATCGCTCGGTGGAGGACAACCTTGTCTTTTATTTAAAAGCAACAGGTTGGAAGTCGAAGGTTGACATTAAGTATAGGGTTGATTCTTTATTAGAAAAAGTTGGGTTGCTTGGTAAAAGAGCTATGTTGCCCAATGGACTATCAGGCGGAGAGCAACAACGTTTAGCAATCGCGCGTGCCCTGTTAAATGATCCAGAGTTGATAATTGCAGATGAGCCAACTGGGAATTTGGATCCAGATTCCAGTAATGATATTATGAAACTTCTATTTGAAGTTGCGAATAGTAATCGAGCAGTTTTAATGGTGACGCACAATTATTCAATTATTGATAGGTTTCCAGCGCGAGTTATAAAAATTGAAAATGGTGAATTGCTGGAGCTTGGAACTGAAGTTCAAAAATGGGCCTCCTTATCTTAATAGCTGATTTATTATATTAATAATCCTGGTAGCATTTTGATCATTGTCAAAAAATCTATTTAATTGAATTAGGCGATTGTTTTTTTCTTCAATCGATAATGGACTCTTTATTTTTTCATTGATAAGATTAATTATTTCATCAGGGTTACTTGCAACGCTGATAATTTCCGGTAAAGGAAATCCTTGTACCATTTGTTGATTTGCAATAACATGATTCCCATTATATAAAGAATCGATGAGCTTTAATTTAATTCCTGTCGATTGAAAAGTAGGCAATACAATTACGCGAGCAGTTTTAATCAGATCGTCTATTTTCTTAGTTGACGGGTTTTCTATTAATTCAATGTTAGGTAAGGATGTAAATTTTTTTTTGAATTTAATATTATTATTAAGTCCTGCAACAACGTATTTCTTTTTCTTATCAATAAAAATTTCTTTTAATAAATAATCAACCGCCATTATATTTTCAGCAACATTTAAATTTCCATGATATAGAATAAATGGCTGATCATTAAAACTAGTATCGGTTAAAGTAGAAGAATGAAAAGGAGGCAGGATGGTAATGTTTTTAAAATAATTGTCTTTTAATATAATTGCATCAGATTCAGATATAGCAAAATTATATGCCGATTGATTAATCTTTTTAAGAATTTTTTTTAGTTTTATTGATTCTAAGAAAAAGAATATTTTTCTTAGAATATGCTTATCAGAATTAAACAAGCCTTTGTAATATTCATGTTCAATATTATGATGTCTGATAATGCTTCGCTCGAATAATTTATTGTCACAAATTAACGCATGTGTAGAGTGTAATCCTTCAAAAAGTATTGGAAAATTGTTTTCCGATAGTCGTTTATTTAGTTGTAATGAGCTCCTCGACTTAATAATAAATGGCAATAAACTTAATTGATTGCTAAATCCCAATTTTCTTTCATATATATAAATTTCTTCACAATATTTACTTAATGGTTCTATTTGTAAATTCGAGTTGATAAAAATGTGTAGGTGTATTTTCAATCCTTTTTTTGAAAGCGCAGCCAGCTTATAAAACACATCAATTGCACCACCATAAACTGGGGGATAGGGATTGTCAAAAGCAACTATGTTTATATGTTTATCCAATTTTTTTAAATATTGCCAAAAGCTTTTCTTTCTCTTTATCCCAATTAAGTTCTTTAGCAGCAAAAGTCGTGTTCTTCTCCCAGATTTTCATCTCGTCTTCTGCTTGTAACATTTCCTTAATGTACTTTGCAATTGTTTTGGGATTATGGTCGGGACAAATTTTACCAATATTATATTGGGCAACAATTTTACTAATCTCAGGTAAGTTACTCGCAAGAACGGGAATTCCCGCATGAATATAATCGAATATTTTGTTGGGCAAACTGTATTTGTAGTTTATGTTGCTGTCTTTGTCTAATGTGATTCCTAAGTTTGCGGCAGCAGTATATTTTCTTAAAATATCAATCGGTTGTTTCGGGATAAAACTCACATTTTTTTTTAAATTATTTGTAACAACTAGCTTCTTTAACTTAGGAAGAACATCTCCGCTTCCTACAATAAGTAAAAGATAATTGCTAAGGTAAGACATGGCCTCTACAAGTTCCTCAGCACCTCTGTCAATATTAATTCCAGCTCCTTGCAAAATAATAATATTTTTATCCTGAGGTAGGCCAAGTTCAGTTCGCAGTGATGAACGATCTTTTAAAAATGGCTTTGTTGTAATTGGAACGTTTCTAATGACTTCAAAACTTTTATTGTATTCTTGTTTATAGATTTTTGCAATACTATAGTTAACGGTTATTGCATGATCAGCATTAGGCAGGCAAATTTTTTCAATTCGCTTCCAGATCCTTTGTGTTCTAGGGCGATTACTCAATTCAGGAACACCAGTAAAATATTCGTGACTATCGTATACCAAAGGAATTTTTTTCAGCTTGGCCGCTAAAAAATTAGCAGGTAATGTATCTAAGTCGTTACTAACGAGGATATCTGCGTGATGCCAAATGAGAAACCAAAAAAGGCGTATATTGAAGAATGCATAAAATAAGGGTCCTTTCTCTGCCCATAATTTAAACCTTAATGTTCTGTATCGCTTTGGGCTGCTTTCTGTACTGGTTTTCAATAATCTACCTATTACCAATACTCTGTAACCAGCCTCTTTCAAGGTTGTTGCTGTGCGGTTTACCCTTTGGTCCGTAGTTAAATCGCTTGTTACAGAAATCAGAATTCGCTGAGCCATGTTTGAGCAAAAGTATAATTGTCATTCAAATAATCGAATAATTCCCATATATTTCAAATAAAACATTGTTTTTTCAATTGTTTCGTATCATCCGTTCGACTATATTTGCGCCTCTGAAAATTAACAATAAAATCGATGCAAAGTAAAGGCGCAGTTAAGTTATTAGCCATCCTATTGGCACTTGTATGTTTGTACCAATTATCATTTACATTCATTACAAGAAGTGTTGAAAGTGATGCGAAAGAATTCGCAAAGGGTAATGAACAAAAAGAAAAGATCTATTTAGACTCTTTATCTAGTAAAGGAGTTTATAACCTTTTTGTAAAAGATTATTCCTACCAAGAATGTAAGGAAAGAGAAATCAATCTAGGTCTTGATTTGAAAGGCGGTATGAATGTTACAATGGAAGTTTCTGTTGTTGATTTAGTTCGTTCATTGGCTGGCGCAAACCAAAATGATCCAAATTTTAAGAAAGCTATTGATCGCGCACTTGAATTGCAAAAATCTTCTAGTAGAGGATTTGTAGATTTATTTGGCCAAGCTTATAAGGAAATTGATCCTAATGCAAGTTTAGCGGCAGTTTTTGCAAACATCGAAAATCAGGATAAAATCAATTTTAATAGCACAAACGATCAAGTTTTAAAACACTTGAACGAAGAGGCTGCAGCTGCAATTAGCAGATCATTTAATATTTTAAGAACTCGTATCGACAAGTTCGGGGTATCACAACCTAATATTCAGCAATTGGGTTCTGGTCGTATCTTAGTTGAATTACCAGGTGTGAAAGAACCAGAACGCGTTCGTAAACTATTACAAGGAACTGCTAAGTTGGAATTTTGGGAGACTTATACTTTTGGAGAGGTTGCTTCAGGATTAGTTGCAGTTAATAAAATGCTTTCGTCTCAATCTTTACCTGAAAAGAAGGATAGTACAATAAATTTATCTGGGGTTAATAAAGATTCTGCTAGTGTAGCTAAGGACAATTCTAAAGTTACTGCTTCAGCAGATACTGCTAAGAAGGCTGGAACATTGAGTACAAAAACAGATTCAGCAAAGAAAGACACATCGAAACAAACATTCGAACAATTCTCAAAGGAGAATCCTTTATTTGCTTTGTTATTCCCGGCTGATGGTCAGGTAAAAACGCAAGAAGATAAAAATGCAGTTGATAAGCAAGCAATCGTTGGATATTGTGCAGTAAAAGATACTGCACAACTTAATGAGCTTCTTGCCCGCGAAGATGTGAAGCAACTTTTACCGCAAAATTTAAGACTGCTATGGTCAGTAAAATCAACTAGCCCTGAGTCAAAAACTTTACAGTTAATTGCAATTAAAGTTTCTAGTAGAGACGGTTCAGCACCTTTAGATGGTGGTGCTATTTCTGATGCTCGACAGGATTTTAGTCAGTTTAGTAGCAAGCCTGAGATTAGCATGAAGATGAATTTAGAAGGTGCAAAAATCTGGAAGCGTTTAACAGCTGAAAATATTGGAAAGCAAGTTGCAATTGTATTAGATGATTATGTATATAGCTTTCCGAATGTTCAAGGAGAAATTCCTAATGGAAGCTCTAGCATAACAGGAAACTTTACAATTAACGAAGCAAAAGATTTAGCAAACATTCTTAAGGCAGGTAAATTGCCTGCTCCTGCAAGAATCGTCGAAGAAGCAGTTGTAGGTCCTTCATTGGGAAAAGAAGCAATAAACAATGGTTTGATTTCATTTATTGTCGCATTGTTAATTGTATTCGTATTCGTTTATTTCTATTATAACACTGCAGGTTTAGTTGCTGATATAGCACTTATCTGTAACATGTTCTTTATAATGGGTGTGTTGGCATCATTAGGTGCAGTATTAACACTTCCTGGTATCGCTGGTATTGTCTTAATCATTGGACTTTCAGTAGATGCTAATGTCTTGATTTTTGAGCGTATTCGTGAAGAATTAAGAGCAGGTAAAGGTTTGAGGCTAGCAGTTTCTGACGGTTATAAGCACGCAATGTCTTCAATTGTCGATTCAAACTTTACAACATTAATTTTAGGAATCATTCTTTATGCGTTTGGTAGTGGGCCTGTTCAAGGCTTCGCAACTACTTTGATTATCGGTATCCTTTGTTCAATGTTCTCTGCCATCTTCATCACTCGATTAATATTCGAAGGAATGTTAGATAGAGGTAAAGACATCAAATTCTGGAATGAATTCTCAAAAAATGCTTTCCAAAATATCAACTTGCCTTTCATTGAAAAGCGTAAAATTTACTATACTATTTCAGGATTAGTTATAGCAGCTGGTATTGTATCAATTGCTACTAAAGGTTTTAATTTCGGTGTTGATTTTGATGGAGGTCGTACATATGTTGTTCAATTCGATAAATCGTTAACCACAGAGGATATCAGAACTTCTCTAGCTAAGAATTTTGGAGAAGCGCCAGACGTCAAGACTTTCGGTACTGATAACCGTTATAAAATCACAACCGATTTCTTGATTAATGAAAATAGCGCTGATGCAGAAGCTAAAGTAACATCCGCACTTTTTGATGGGGTAAAAGGTTTTTATCCTTCTGGATTGACAGCTGATAAATTCAAATCTGATAACATTATTAATTCACAAAAAGTAGGACCCACAGTAGCAGATGATATTAAGACTTCTGCAGTATGGGCAATCTTATTTGCTTGTGTATTAATGTTTATTTATATCTTATTGCGATTTAAGAAATGGCAATATGGTTTGGGTGCCACTGCCGCCTTGTTTCATGATGTATTGATGATTTTGTCTATCTACTCAATCTTCAACGGAATACTTCCATTCACATTAGAAATCAATCAGGACTTTATCGCTGCGTTGTTAACGGTAATGGGTTATTCAATGACAGATACTGTCGTAGTTTTCGACCGTATCCGTGAGTATGTAGGGATTCATCCTAACTTAAATCAGAAAGAAGTTATTAATAATGCATTGAATGCCACATTGAGCAGAACAATGAATACATCATTAATTACATTTTTCGTTTTACTTGCAATTTTCTTATTTGGAGGTGATGTAATCAGAGGGTTCTCGTTCGCATTGTTAGTTGGTATCGTTGTAGGAACCTACTCATCATTGTGTATTGCATCTCCAATTGTAGTTGACTTCGATAAAAAGAAAGAATAATTTAAATTAAAAATTGAATCAATAAAAATGGGAGGTTTATCCTCCCATTTTTATTTTCTATTTATCTGTTCATTTAAAATTGCAATTCCCTCTTCAATACTATGCGGATTAAATCCCAACTCTCGTTCTGCTTTTGAAATTATAAAACCAGTTTTCAGCGGACGTTTGGCAGGCTGATTTAATTCAGCTGTACTAACTGGACGTATATACTTTTTGTCTAATCCGAAATAGTCCGCAACTTTATAGGCAATATCAATAATTGAAATCACTTCGCGCCCACTTACATGAAACAATCCGGTTGCTTTCCTTATGGCAGCTTCGTAACAAGCAATGGCTAAATCTTCAGCTAGAGTAGGACCTCTGAATTGATCATTAATTACACGAATATCTTTTCCTTCTTCCAAAGACTTCTTCGTCCACAAAATAATATTTGATCGTTGAATGTCGTCTGTTATTCCATATACAATCATTGTTCTTAAAATCGAAAAAGGAAGCCCGCTATCTTCTACAATTTTTTCTGCTTCTAATTTTGATTTTGCATAAATGCTTAAAGGATTTGGCTGGTCTTCTTCGGAATATGGGCCTGCTGTGCCATCAAAAACAAAGTCAGTACTGATATAAATTAGGTGTGCCCTAATTTCTTTGCAGCTTTTTACAATATTGGCTGTCGCTATTACATTGTTTAGATTGCATTCATCAGGTTTTAGTTCGCACTCGTCCACATTAGTCATGGCTGCGGTATGAATAACACAATCTGGTTTCTGTTTAATTATTACTTCAAAAACATCTCTGCTATTTGTTAAATCTAGGGATTCGAAAATATAACCCTGCTTATCTTTAATTCTATTATTTCCGCGCGCAGTTGCAATACATTCAATTTCTTGTTTTGTTTTTAACAAATTAACAAGCTTTTGTCCAAGTAGTCCGTTAGAACCTGTGATAAGTATTTTCATCTAAATCAGAATGCTAAGTAAGTTTTCTATTTGCTCTTGTGTGCCTAATACAAAGATTTTTGAGTCATTTTCCATAAGCGTATCAGGATCAGGATTGATTTTATACTCACCATCTTTACTTTTAAATCCAATTCTAATCTTTTTTAAAAATCGATTGTTTTTTTTTGCATACAACAAATATAAACTCTATATTTTGTTAAAATGTTATTCTTTCTTTTTTATGCTAAAGTTTTTTTAACAATTATTTCTAGATGTTTAGAATTTTACAACCAATTTTGCAATGGATACAACGATTTTTTGCGCAATAAGAATTATTTAACTGTATTAATCCTTGTGTTTGCAAAGCATTTGAAAAATTGAATATGGGATAGCTCCAATTTTTTACATACTTGTTTTTTTCCGCTGGTAATTGTGTTAACCATTCTATGGCTTTGTTTTTAATAGCGGTATTACCAATTTGCTTACCATAGGTATAACAAAATGGAATCACAGTGTTAATTATTATGCTATTAATTGAATCATTTCCGAGCTGCTTGGTAATTGGTTCTGATCTCGATTCGAAATGAAAATGGGTAATCCAAAATTCAGATGCTTCTGTAGCAAAAAGTTTGCGCAGGCTCTCAATACTATTTGAAGTAATACATTTTTTAAACAACCTTTTTTGTTTAAAAATAAGCATCGCTAATTGAGCAATTCTGATAGTCGGGAAATTGGAAGGACGGAGCTTGCCAAACTTCCAAATTGCTGGATGTAATGATTGTAGATTGTATTTTTTTTGCAGGTGTTTAAACTCTTTATTCAGTTTTTTTTGATATGGACTATTAGAATGCGAATTCAATAATCCAGCAACGCCAAAAAGTAATGATTCAATTTTGATTAATTCATTCGATTCTCTTTCAAGTATTGATAACGGTATTGTTTCAGTTAATAGTTGTAAGGGTACTGCGTTTACTTTAAAGCCAAATGATTTACCAAGTAAATGATAAAATGATTCTTCCCAATTATTGTTTGTTTGTTGAAGCTGTTCTTGAATTAAAACTGCTTTAGTATTTAGTCTTTCATAAAGGGCTGTTTCAAATGCTGCTAGTAGTATATCTTCAGAAATGCTTAATAAATGAGGCATGCAAGGGTATACCATAGAATTTGTTTTAAAAAAACGATCGTACCTTATATAGCTTTCATTATAGAATCTGTTTTTTAGACTTATTGTTGGAATCAGCGAACCATTTTTACGATGGACTTTTAAATCGTTTTCTAACACTACATGTAATATTATATTATCATAGTTATAGTCTTCCTGATGTTGATGTCTATACCAATCGCTCGATCGTAAATGAATTTCAATGTTTCCAGCCCAGATGATATTGTCTAAGTTGATTTTACAATTGAAAAAGTCAGGCCCAGCATCAAAGTTGTATTGCCCTTTATCAATTATTATAATAGGCTGCCCATCTTCTGTTAGTAAATTTGATTTGTCAAATAGTTGTTCTTTCCAAACAAAATGTAAAAAGTCCTCTTTCATTATTTTAATTAAAGAGGCAAATTTATAATCTGAAAGACGAGTTATTCGGTATTAAATGAATATAACCATTTACAATCGTTTATTTCTAAAAGCAAAAATTAAAGTCATAGAACTTCAATTTAAATTCATTGGATTGTCTTTAAAACGAAAGCGTTGCTTGATATTGCTTACTAAATTGAAGTAAAATTCAAGTAAGGTTTTTGATTTGGTACGAATCCAATCAACTCGTTTAACATTTTAAAACGGTAGCTAAAAATTTTATTCAGCTGTCCTTTGATAAAAATCTCATTCATAAAATCACCCAAGATACCTAATGGAATTTTGTAGTGGATAATGTCAGTCATTTCTATACCGCCATCTACTTCTTTTAAAATATGTTTATGATGCCACATCGTGTATGGGCCAAATCGCTGTTCATCTACAAAAAAATAAGGATCATTTAAATGCGTAATTTCTGTCACCCATGTTGTATTGATAAATGGAACAGGTTTTATTTTGTAAGTTATAATCATTCCCGCAAACATTTTGTCTCCAGAACTAAATCCAGAAGTAATATCAAAACCCATGTAGGGTGGTGTTATTTTTTTTAAATTGTCGGGTCGAGACAAAAAATCCCACGCCTCAGCTAATGAACATGGCAGAATTTGTTTAGTAGTTAAAATTTGTAAACTCATTTTTTCTGTTTTTTACATGCATTAGAGCAATAGGTAACATCATTCCAGCACTTCTCCCATTTTTTTCTCCAGGTAAATGGTCGTTTGCAAACCGAACAAAGTTTAGAAGGCAAGTGCTCTTTTTTTACGCCTCTCATAAAGCTGAAACAACCACTTGGTTAAAATGTTTTGTATTTTAATTTTTAATCAGACTACTTTTTGTTGTTATTTCTATAATTTTGTCAAAACCCAATCGTCACATGTCACACAGTGCTACTACCGCCAAATATGTTTTTGTTACTGGCGGAGTTACCTCTTCGTTAGGAAAAGGAATTATTTCTGCTTCATTAGCAAAATTGTTACAATCTCGCGGCTACAGAGTTACCATTCAAAAGCTCGATCCGTATATCAATGTGGATCCCGGAACATTAAATCCTTACGAGCATGGCGAATGTTTTGTGACAGACGATGGAGCTGAAACAGATTTAGATTTGGGCCATTACGAGCGCTTTTTAAGCTCTCCTATGTCGCAAGCCAACAATGTAACCACCGGGAAAATTTATCAAACCGTAATCAACAGTGAGCGAGAAGGAGCATACCTTGGCAAAACGGTTCAGGTAATTCCTCATATTACAGATGAAATTAAAAGAAGAATAAAATTGCTTGGTAATACAGGAGAATTTGATATTGTAATCACTGAAATAGGTGGTACTGTTGGTGATATCGAATCTTTGCCATATATCGAATCTGTTCGTCAGTTAATTTGGGAAATAGGTTCTTCAAATGCCGTCGTAATTCATCTTACGCTATTGCCATATCTTTCCACAACTGGAGAGCTTAAAACAAAGCCTACTCAGCACTCCGTAAAAACCCTTTTAGAATACGGAATTCAACCGGATGTTTTAGTTTGTAGAACAGAAAGGCATATGACGCACGATTTGCGTCGTAAAATCGCATTGTTTTGTAATGTGAATGTGAATGCTGTTATTGAATCAATTGATGCATCTACTATCTACGAAGTTCCTCTTTTAATGATGAAGGAGCAATTGGATAAAGTAGTAATGCATAAATTAAAATTGCCTTCAAAACATGAACCTGATATGCAGGCATGGAAAGACTTTTTAGGCAAGTTAAAAAATCCTGTTCGAGAAATTAAAATTGGTTTAATTGGTAAATACATCGAATTAAAAGATGCTTATAAATCGATAATTGAGTCATTCATACATGCTGGTGTTGCTAATGAGTGTAAAGTGGATTTGGTATGGGTTCATTCTGAAAAAATTGATGATGGTAATGTTCAACAACAACTAAAAGGACTTAATGCAATTTTAGTTGCACCAGGTTTTGGTGAAAGAGGTATTGAAGGCAAGATTTCATCAATTAAATATGCTCGTGAAAATAATATTCCATTTTTAGGTATCTGCCTTGGAATGCAGTGCGCTGTGGTTGAGTTTGCAAGAAATGTAATGGGTTTAAAAGGGGCGCATTCAACGGAGATGAACTCAAAAACAAAGCATCCGGTAATTGATATGATGGCAGATCAAAAAAAGGTAAAGGCCAAAGGAGGTACTATGCGCTTGGGTGAATATCCGTGCATTGTAACAAAAGGTACAAAAGCTTTTATCGCCTATGGGAAATTGAAAGTTGCTGAGCGCCATCGCCATCGTTATGAATTCAATAATGCTTATTTAAAGAGTTTTGAAGCTGCTGGAATGACTGCTTCAGGAATTAATCCGGAAACTGGATTGGTGGAAATAATAGAAGTTAAAAATCATCCTTGGTTTGTTGGCGTTCAATTCCATCCTGAATATAAATCTTCAGTAATTAAGCCTCACCCGCTATTTGTAAGATTTGTTAAAGCAGCATTGGAGTGTTAAATTTCAATATCCTTTATTGATTCAGGATTAGGGGTTGTTTTCCTTTGTATATTTGCGCCTCAATATTGAAATTTAATGGATCGTAATTCGCTCTTCGGACTAGTTTTAATTGGTGCTATTTTAATAGGATATTCTTATATAACATCACCAACAGCAGAAGATTTAGCTGCTCAAAAGAAGACACAAGATAGTTTATCATTAGTTGAAAAGAACAACAAAGCAGCATTGGCTCAAAAAAGTCAGGCGGCAAATACTGTTGATACGCTCAATGCAGTTGTTGCAAAAGTGGATTCTACAAGCGATTCTTTAGCAACTGTTCAACTGGCAAATAAATATGGTGTTTTTGCTGGCGCTGTTACTGGTGATACGAATCTTTATGTTTTAGAAAATAATTTTATAAAAGTTCAGTTTTCATCTAAGGGCGGTAAGGTAAAATCCGTTGAACTGAAAAATTATAAATCGTGGGAAGGAAAGCCAGTTCGTTTATTTGAAGGAGATTCTTCTGAAATGGGCTTGAACTTTTTTGCGAATAATCGCAGTGTTTCAACTAAAGAATTATTTTTCACAGGTATCAAATCTGATTCTTCTTTAGCAATGCGTTTATATGCAGGATCTCAAGATAAATACATCGAGTTTTTATATACGCTAAAAGCTAATGATTATAAACTAGGGTTTAAGGTTAATTTTGTTGGAGTTAATGAAGTTATTGCCCGAAACACAAACTATGTTGAGCTAACATGGAAGCAATTATTAAAGAATCAAGAGCGTGACTTGAAAATGGAGCGTGCAAACTCCACAATTTATTACATGTTTTCTGATAATGAAGTTGATTATCTAGCTGAAACAAAAGATGGCTCGAAAGATTTGTCAACGAAAGTAAAGTGGGTTGCTATGAAGCAACATTTCTTTACGCAAGTTTTAATAGCAGATGGCGACTTTGAAAAACCAACACATGTTGAAACAAAAAATGGTGGCGAAGGTGATCAATTTGTAAAGGAAACGAAAGCTTCATTTACATTGCCTTATGGACACAATGCAAAGGAGACTTTCGGAATGCAATTTTATTTTGGCCCAAATCACTATCAAATATTAAAATCACAAGGCTTAAATTTAGAGAATCAAATTCCATTGGGATGGGGTATTTTTGGGTGGGTAAATCGCTTTATTGTAATCCCAATTTTCAATTTCTTGAATGGTTTTAACTGGAGTTATGGAATAATTATTTTAATCTTGACCATAGCCATTAAACTATTATTGCTTCCATTAACTTTCAAAGCTTATTTGTCGCAAGCTAAAATGAAAGTGTTGAAGCCTGAGGTTGATGAAATTCAAGGTAAGTTTAAAGAGGAGCCAATGAAGTTGCAACAAGAGATGATGGCCCTCTATCGTAAAGCCGGTGTTAGTCCCCTTGGTGGTTGCTTGCCAATGCTACTTCAAATGCCGATTTTAATTGCGATGTTCCGTTTTTTTCCGCAGTCAATTGAATTGCGTCAACAGAGTTTCTTGTGGGCAACCGACTTAAGTACTTACGATTCTATTCTTGATTTGTCATTTACTATTCCATTTTATGGAGATCACGTTTCTTTATTTACTTTGTTGATGACTGTCTCTACGTTGTTGATTACAAAAGTGAATAGCAGCAGTCAAATGGCTAATCCGCAAATGAAATGGATGATGTATTTGATGCCGATTATTTTCCTAGGCGTTTTCAATAGTTACTCTGCAGGATTAAGTTATTATTATTTCCTAGCTAACATGATTAGTATCGGTCAGCAATACTTATTCAAATCTTTTGTGAATGAAGATGAAATTCATCGCAAGATTCAGGAGAATAAAAAGAATCCTACTAAAAAATCTAAATTCCAGCAACGATTGGAGAAGATGGCAAAGGATAAAGGTATGCAGTTACCGAAGTAGAATTTATGCGGTGTTGGTCCTTCCTTATTTTCATTGTTTTTTTACTCGGATGTAATTATACAAAACAACTTAATAAGCCACCTCAATTACTATTTTCAATCGAGAAAGGTCCTTGTTTCGGAACATGCCCTGAATATAAAATCGAAGTATTTACAAACGGAGAAGCCTATTTGAAAGGCATTCGAAACGTAGAACATGTGGGAGCGTTTAAAACACAAATTCCAGATTCACTTCTTTATGAAATGAAAAAATCAATTGGAGCAATGAATATTACTTCGTTGGATACTAATTACGTAAATAAGTACCTAACCGATTTTCCAGCAGTCGATCTAGCTTTTGATATCAGCGGAGAAAGAAAGCGAATCCATCTTTTTGATGAGCGTCTTCCTCCTGAAATTCAAAGTGTGGTTGATGTAATTACACGCTGCGAAAACCGAATAAAGTGGAACTTTTCAGAGCAAAAGTAATAAGTATAACACTTGTTGGCTTAATCCCTTCAATTCCTTAAATTTGTAATCTAAAATTAAAAATATGTCAACTGATTTCCTGCCACTCAACGGAACCGACCACATCGAATTTTATGTTGGAAATGCTAAACAAGCTGCTTATTATTATCAACATTCTTTCGGATTTGAGTTAGTAGCCTATGCAGGCCCTGAAACAGGTATCAGAGATAGAGCATCGTATGTTTTGCAGCAAGGAAAAGTTCTCTTTGTTTTAACTACAGCGTTGCATCCTGACCATGAAATTACTCGTCACGTGGCGCAGCATGGTGATGGTGTTAAAGTATTGGCTTTATTGGTAGATGATGCTGAAAAGTCATATTACGAAACGATGTCTCGCGGTGCTAAATCACATACTGAACCTCATACTATTTCTGATGATAATGGTGAAGTAAAGATCTCTGCTATCCATACATACGGCGAGACCATCCACAAATTTATTGAGCGAAAAAATTACAACGGGCCCTTTCTTCCAGGATATAGAGTAGCTAAGTCGAACTTAAAAGTTCAGCCTGTAGGTTTCGAAGTAGTTGATCATTGTGTAGGGAATGTGGAGTTAGGTAAGATGAACGAATGGGTGAAGTTTTACGAAGATGTAATGGGATTCAAAATGATTATCACTTTTGATGATAAAGATATTTCAACAGAGTATTCTGCATTAATGAGTAAAGTGGTGTCTAACGGTAATGGATATGTTAAATTCCCAATTAATGAGCCAGCAGAAGGCAAAAAGAAATCTCAGATTGATGAGTATTTAGAGTTTTATAATGGAGCAGGTGTTCAACATATGGCAATTCTCACGAATGACATCATTGCAACGGTTACTGAATTGAAAGAGCGCGGCGTTGAGTTTTTAATAGTTCCATCAACTTATTATACTGATTTGATTGATCGAGTTGGTAAAATAGATGAGGACATTGAAGTTCTTTCTAAACTTGGAATTTTGGTGGATAGAGATGATGAAGGATATTTACTTCAATTGTTTACAAAGCCCGTGGAAGATCGTCCAACTGTATTCTTTGAAATTATTCAGCGTAAAGGAGCAAAGTCGTTTGGCAAGGGTAATTTTAAAGCACTTTTTGAAGCTATAGAAAGAGAACAAGCTTTGCGAGGAAACTTGTAATTAGCTAATAATTAGGTTTTAAGCCAGTCTGAAAAGACTGGCTTTTTTTATTTATTCCAATTGAAACATTAAGAATTATTAAAAGTATAAAAGCGAAGAATTTATAAAATATTAAATATGAGTCGCACAATGAAAATTCGACAGCAATTAAAGCAAAAGACAAGTCTAAAGTTAACACTTGTTGCAGTGTCAGCCTCATTAGCTGGATTAGTTATTCTTCTTATTGTTGTTTTTAATATGACCCAAAATGAACAGGGGCATGCAGCACAATCAGCAATGACTTTTAAAAACGCTGAAACATTTCAGGAAACAAGTTCGATTTTACGAGGAAGCTCTAATCAAAAAGTAATTAAGGTAATAGTTGAAACAGTAGGTTCAGGTAAGTCTGTTAAGATGGCTTCGATGAAGTTCTCTGCTAAAGGAACATCATTGCCCATCGAACAAAATATTGAAAATGCAAGGTTGTGGTTCACCGGTAACGACCCTAATTTTATTCCTTCCCAACAAATTGGTTTAACAATTTCAAAAGTCACAGATCGATCATTTGAAGTTATTACCAACCAAGATTTATTGACGGGTAAAAATTATTTCTGGTTAACTGTCGATGTAAAACCAGACGCAAATTATTCAGCTGCTGCAATCGATGCAACTTGCGAAGACTTTAGAATTGGAGCTATCTCTTATCAGCCATTAATTAGTGACCCATTGGGCAAGCGTTTTATTGAAGCAAATATCCCTTATTATTCAACAGGTAATTATTCGGTTAATAATGTAAATGCGTGGAATAGTCACAGAGATGGAAAAGGAGTCCCTCCTAAACAATTGCATGCTTCAAGAAATAGTTATTTTATTCAGGCAGGACACCGTATGATCTCCAGTACTGGCACCTCACTTCAAACACTAATAGTTGAACGTGGTGGCGATTTGCGTATAACCGCACCTCTGCGATTGAACTCAATGGGTATTGCTTATGGTGGTGTGCTTGAAAATGATATGCAAGAAACGGGTATTCATTGTTTCAACAATTTCAGTATGGATAACGGAAGTAGCTATATACATAATACATCAGGTGATTTTCCAGGTGCTACATGTTTCTTTGAACCAAAATCAAATCAAACCTTTTTTCAATTAGGGGCGCTAAATATTGCTCAACCTATTGAATGGGGAAATGTTAGTCTCGAATTACAGTCTGAAGGAATAACAAATATAAAAGGAGTATTTAATCATATCTTAGGCGATTTAGAAGTCAGAAAAACAGGATCAACGAGCGGTTATTGTATGGTTGATGCAACCGATAATATCAAAATAGATGGTTCGCTTTTAATCACAGGGGGTGAATTTAAGGGAATGAAATCAAAATCAAATGATAAATTAACATTAACTATCGGAAAAAATGTAGTGATTAATGGAGGTTATTTTGCCGATGCTGATATTTTAAATAATTCAGGAAGTACCGAATTAAATGTAGCAGGCGATGCAATTTTTATTGCTGGAATTTTTAATATGACTCGTGGTAATCAATCGGTATTAAAGTTTGAAAAAGGAAACATTTCTAAATGGATTCAAAAAACCGAACCCAATGTAATTTTAGGAAATGTAGTCATAGCCAAAAACCATGAATTGCAAATAAAATCTGAAACAATGGGTGATATTTCTTCGGGTCATACGCTTACTGTTGAACCTCATGCATCATTAATGTGCGGCAACGCTGTTATAAATGGAGAAGGAGAATTTTATTTGTCAGATCAAAGCACTTTGGGTGTCGGCCATCAAGAAGGAATTGCCTCTAAAGGTCAGAAAGGAAACATTAGAACTTCTGAACGATATTATAGCTCAGGTGCTACGTATGTTTATTACACACAATCGCAACCTCAGGAAACAGGTGTTTTTTCAACAACGCCAACAGAAAAAACAATTAGATGTCTTGTTTTGAATAAGGAAAAGCCTGGGCTTGCTTTGTCATTGTCATCTGATCTTGTTATTTCCGATCAAATTCAAATTTATAAAGGCAATCTTAAAGAAGGTGAGTATGACCTGCAATTGCCTGCCGTATCTGCAAAAAATTAAATCATGAAAAATCCGAACTAGATGCCCTTTCAAACGAGAGGGCATTTTTATTTAAATTAACATGCTCTAGTTGATAAGAGATAATAAAAGTCAAGTAACAATTAAATCAATATTCTTACTTTGCAAAATAATTGTATTTGAAATTAGATAGTAAAGATATATGACGGTTAAAAATAACGTGAAGTCTAAGCAACAACAAATGTTGGAACTATTAGACCAAATTGCAGACACCGGTAAGTCGTTGGGCATCATTTTGCAAAACACAGAAGATAGTGAAATGGACGGACGAACAGTTGTTGTAAATAGTAAAAGAATGGTCAATTATACTTCGTGTAGTTATTTAGGTTTAGAACTCGACAAGCGACTAATTGCCGGTTCTATAGATGCAACAACTAGGTTTGGGACTCAGTTCGCTTCTTCTAGATCGTATTTGTCTATGACTTTATATAGCGATGTAGAAAAGATGCTTTCCGATATTTTTAAAATGCCGGTCGCACTTTCACAAACAACATCTTTAGGCCATATTTCTAATATCCCAATTTTAGTAGCAGATAATGATGCTGTAATTATGGACATAAGCGTTCATGCTACCGTGCAAGAAGCTGTAATGTTATTGCATGAAAGAAAAATTACAGTTGACAGAGTGCGCCATAATAGGATGGATTTATTAGAGGAAAAGATAATTGAATTATCTAAGACGCATGATAAAATTTGGTACATGGCAGATGGGGTATATTCGATGTTTGGAGATGTAGCTCCATTATCAGAGCTAAAGAATTTAATGGATAAGCACAATCAATTTTATTTATATATCGATGATGCACATGGAATGAGCTGGACAGGAGAGCATGGTGCTGGCTATGTTTATTCTCAACTTAACTATCATCCTAAAATGTATTTTACAACATCTCTTGCCAAAGGTTTTGGTGCTTCAGGCGGTGTGTTGGCATTTCCTGAAAAAACAAATTATCATCGAGTGCATGATTACGGTCGTACATTTATTTTTTCTACACAGTTAGCGCCTCCAATTCTTGGCGCAATAAAAGCTTCTGCTCAATTGCATTTGTCTGGAGAGCTTACTAAAATGCAAGAGGAGTTAAAAGAGAAAATCGATTATTTTAATGAAACAGCTAAAGCATTAAATATTCCTTTGCATTCAGATACTGCAACACCAGTACGTTTCATTGCACTAGGAAAACCACAAGTGGGGTACAATTTGGTTACTCGTTTAATGAATAGTGGTTTGTATACAAGCTTATGTGTTTATCCGAGTGTCTCTTATAATAACACAGGAATTCGAATTGCCATTACGCGTCATTTAACAAAAGACGACATCTATAACTTGTTAAACACAATTGCACAGCTTCTGCCAGAGGTATTAGCAGAATGTGAATCAAGTTTTAAAGAGATTAATAGATACTTTAAACTGACAGAAAATTAATTGGTAGAAACAGGAAATTCGCAAAGCTTCCAATATTCTGCTATTAATTTAAAAGTACCTTCAAATTCTGATAAGTCAACCGGCTTTAAAATATATCCAGCAACATTGTGCTCGTAAGAATCTTTTATATCGTTTGCGTCGCTTGATGTAGTTACCATGAATACAGATAGATGCTTTAAATGTGGGTTGTTACGAATCTCTTTTAAGAACTCAATACCGTTCATTTTAGGCATGTTTATATCCAATAAAATTATCTGGGGAAATGGCTGTAGAACATCTTCACCATTACTCCCAATCAGTTTGTTTAAGGCATCCTCACCGTCAAAGGCATGATGTAATGAACCTATAATATCTGTCTTCTTAAGAACACGCTCAACTACCATTTTATCAACTGAATCATCTTCGATATGCAGCAAATTAAATTTTTTATCAGCCATAATATTCTTTTTATCAAAAGTAACATATTACTTTCACAATCGTAAAACGCAAACTTTAGAAGTTATCAGCTATCTAAAGTTGAAAATGTTAAGGTAATTATGAAGCTACAAAACATTATACAAGATAGGTTTTATCGGGCAATACCCGATGATCAATTATTAACAAAACAGCGATATAATCTCTTTAGAGCGACTTCGCTGGTTGGAGCAGTATCCTGCTTCATTTTCATCCTTCAGAGTTTAACGGTATATTCTTTAGCACACCCTGTTGTTTATTTAACATTAACAATGGGCATTATTTTTATTGCTAATATGGTGCTCTTGCCTTTTCATAAGAGGGCTAAAATCGCCTACCTAATTCTAAGTATAACCTCAACTTTTATTATTCACCTCAATATGTATCCTGCTGGAGGGATTAAAGCTTCTGCAGCTCTTTATTTTGCCCCAATTATTTTGATGATTTTTATGTTGCTGGGAAATAGATTCGGACAAATATTTTTTGCTTTAGTAGTATTAAATGCAACCTATTTTTATTTCATGACAGAATATACCAATGCTACTTCGTATGATATGATTGGAGGCTCTTCTCATAATTTAAATGTAGACTTTTTAATAACAAGTGTTTTTGCATTCTTGATTTTAGGTGTTCAGATGAGTTACCTCGAATCAGGTAAAAATGAAGTCATTGAAAGAATTATACAGCAAACTGATGAGTTGAAAATTAAAAACATTGAATTAAATAAGTTATCAATTGTAGCAAGTAAAGCGGATAATAGTATTATTATTATTGATGAAACAGGGATTATAACCTGGGTAAATGACGGCTTTGTTAGACTTTCAATTTTTAGTTTTGATGAGGTGGTTGGTCAAAATGTGTTAAGCTTTTTATCAGGTAAAAACACCGATCAGAATACAATAGAAGAAATAAAAAATTCAATTAATAATTTTCAATCTTTTTCTGGTGAGATATTACGTTATAAAAAAAATGAAAGGTCGTTTTGGTCTCAGATAACAATGACTCCAATTGATAAGGATATTGACAATCATAAGCAGTTTATAGTTATCGAAAGTGATATTACTCCGCGAAAAATCGCGGAAGAGAAAATGGTCCATTATAATATAAGTTTGGAAAAGTCAATTAAAGAACTAGATAAGTTTGCCTATGTAGTATCCCATGATTTAAAAGCACCATTAAGAGCAATCGGAAATTTAACATGTTGGATAGAAGAGGATATGGGCGAAAATCTTCCTGTAACAATTAAACCACATTTTGATATAATCAAAGGCCGGGTTGTTCGTATGGAGGGACTGATCGATGGAATTCTTGAGTATACAAAATTCACAAAAAAGGACGGAGAGCATTCCATTGTTGATAGTAATATCTTAATAAAAGAAACTTTTGATTTATTAGGTATATCTGATAATGTGATTTTACATATGATAAACGAATTTCCTATTGTTAAGACAGAAAAAATCAAACTTGAACAGGTTTTCTTGAATTTGTTTAATAACGCTTTTAAGTATAATGATAAAGAGGATAAACAAATTTGGGTAGGGTGTAAGGATATTGGCGACTCGTTCGAGTTTTATGTGAAAGATAATGGCCCTGGAATTGAAGAGCGATACCACGATAAAATATTTGTAATATTCCAAACACTAAATGCTCGTGATCAGGTCGAAGCACGTGGTATTGGATTAGCAATCGTGAAGAATATCATTGATGAAGCAGGTGGTCAAATATGGCTTACATCTGAGAAAAATATAGGCGCAACATTCTATTTTACCTGGCCTAAACAAAGAAAGCGAATAGAACAAAAACTAATGATTGATGATTATGATCAAGCGTGAAACTTTATAAAGGACAGGTCGTAGTAATGGAAAAAATAGTACTATGACAAATTCATCTTCGTTTTCCGTTTATCAGCAGTTACAAGCACATATACGCTTAATAAAAGAATTGCTTAATGAAATTGATCCAGCGCAGCGTGCTATTTTTATAAATGAATTATATGCTGGTTTTCTAGATAAAGCTACACCAGTAAAATCTCATCAAGAATATAATTCATTAAGAAGTAATGTGCTTTCACGTGAAAAATCTTCGCTTACATCTGAGCAGCAATCGCTAGTTTCTAAATTGGCTGATGCTACAAATAAAATGTATGCAATAATGAAATCAGATTCAAAGTGATTTTATAAGATCTAAAAATAAATTCATTCCTTTTTTTGAATCGTCGGTTAGATGATACTTAATGTAATTTGTTAAATAATCTTGACTTGTAATTATACCCTCAGTATCAATCCCATTACTAAATCGGCTAATCGAAGCTATCCCATTTTCAAAAGCTGAATTTAAATTGCCTATAACATCATCACTTATCTTTTTATTAGCAACCCAACACGCAAATACAAAAGGAAGTCCCGTATGCTTTTTCCAGTAATCAGATAAGTCATAAACATAGTTGAACTTGTTTTGATTCTTTAAAGCACGGTCGCCAATAATAACTATAGCTTCGTTTTTTTTAGGGAATAAAAATGAATCCGATTCGTCTTTCCATGCCACATTCTTTTTCCAATAATCACGCATTAAGATTTTAGCTAATGCAACGGATGTTCTTGATTGGCTATCTTGATAAACAGTTTCTATTTCTTCAATTGGATCATTGCTAACTAATAGTACAGATGCAACTGCTCCGTCTCCGGCGATGCAATAGTTCGAAATAATATTTGCATTAGGGACTTTTTCAATCATTGCAACAGGAATTAACCCAATGTCAATTTTATTATCAATAAGTTTCCTGGCACATTCAGATGGTATATCTTTTAATAAAACAATGTTGTCTATTTTCTCTTTTTCTAATCCATACACAAAAGGAGTGGAGTTGATATAGGATACAACAGATAAAATTACTTTTTCCTTATTCACCTTTAATGCATTATTTTAAATACTAATTCTCGAAGTAAGTCGCCATCATTTGTACTTGAATTGTTTAATCCCTTAGACTTTAAATCGTACTCTCTTAAATAGCTAATTACAAACGCCGTTTTAGTGATTGAAAAGTTGCGCGCAGCCATTTCATAATCTCTAGTAAAGTAGGGGTGTACTTTTAATTTCGAAGCTACATTCGACTGTGATTTATCTGCTAATGTGTGATAAAGCATTATTTTAGAAAAGTAGGAAAATAAGTTGTAGATCGTTAATACAAAAGGATTGCTTTTAGGATTAGCTCTAAAGTAGTTGACAATTTGTGTTGATTTGATTATATCTCTTCTTGATAAAGCATTTTGCAATTCAAAAATGTTGAAGTCCTTACTTATTCCAATATTTACTTCAATATGTGATGCATCAATGGTAGTGCCTTCTTTTAAAGAGATTGTTAATTTGTCTACTTCATTTACTACTTTGGATAAATCGTTACCAAGATAATCTGCCATTAATTTTGCAGCCGCAGGTGCGATTTTAAACTTTTTTGAAACAACATATTTTTCAATCCACTCAGCTAATTTACTTTCTTGAATTTTTTTGGATTCAAAAACTATCCCCTTTTTTTCTATTGCTTTATAAGTCTTACTTCGTTTATCCAGTAATTTATATTTATAGCAAAAAACAAGAATGGTGCTTGCTAATGGGTTATTCAAATAATTGATGAATGGGTCATTGTCTTTTCCATTATCCGATAGCTCCTCATCGTCAGGTGATTTGCCTCTTGAAAAAGCTTTAAAATCTTGGGCCTCTCTAACAATAATTACGTGATAATTACCCATCATTGGAAATCCTTTGGCAAGTCCGGTTAATTGTATTTTATCAAGATCTCTCCCATAAATAATTGACTGATTGAAACCCTTCTCAGCTTCATCGAGTACAGTATTTTCAATCAAGTCAGAAATTTTATCAATATAATAAGGCTCCTCTCCTTGTAAAAGGTAAATAGGATTATATTTTTTACCCTGTATTTCCTTGTAAATTTCTTCGAATGTTTTTGAAGGCACTTTGAATAATATTAAAAGAGTAAATGCTTAACCGTTAGGCCATTATTTATTAATTCATTTAAAGAAGCAATACCAATATTTAAATGCTCCGCTACATATTTTTCAGTTACAATATTGTCGCTGTTTGATGTTTTTATTCCTTCAGGAATCATAGGTTGGTCTGATACCAATAGCAACGCTCCTGCAGGAATTTTATTTGCAAAACCTACTGTAAAAATAGTTGCTGTTTCCATATCAATCGCCATTGATCTAGTCGTTTCAAGATATTTTTTAAAATCGACATCGTGCTCCCAAACCCTTCTGTTTGTAGTATAAACTGTGCCTGTCCAATAATCTCTATTGAAGTTGCGAATTGTAGTAGAAACGGCTTTTTGTAAACTAAATGCAGGTAAGGCAGGAACCTCAGGCGGGAAATAATCATTGGATGTTCCCTCACCTCTAATCGCTGCGATTGGAAGAATTAAGTCGCCTAATTTGTTTTTTTTCTTTAATCCACCACATTTTCCCAAGAATAATACAGCTTTAGGATTAATAGCACTTAATAAATCCATAATAATTGCTGCATTAGGACTTCCCATGCCAAAATTGATAATTGTAATTCCTTCTGCCGTTGCTGACGGCATTGGTTTATCAAGACCAAAAACTGGAACTTTATGCATGTCTGCAAACAAACTCACATATTTTTGGAAGTTTGTTAATAGTATATAACTACCAAAATCTCCTAGTTCTCTGCCCGTGTATCGGGGTAGCCAATTGTCAACAATTTCTTTCTTGTTTTTCATTTAATAAAGGAATAAAAAATAAACTAAATTTGTTCAATAGATGGAATCTGAATTCTTCACACTTAATTTACCTGAATTTCAGTTTAATATTCAGTCCAAAGGACAAAGTAAGCAAATTTTTGACTTCGTTCGAAGAAGATTTGTAGCGCTTACTCCTGAAGAGTGGGTTAGACAGCATTTTATTAGATTTATGGTTGATTATCATTCTTATCCACTTTCCTTACTAGCAATCGAAAAGCAAGTAGTTGTAAATGGATTAAAGCAAAGGGCCGATGTTGTTGTTTATAATAAAGAAGGCAAGCCCTGGTTGATTCTTGAATGCAAAGCCCCTACTGTTAAATTAGATGAAAACACATTACATCAGGTTGCTCGGTATAATTTATCACTTAATGTGCCTTATTTGGTTTTAACTAATGGAATTGAACATTTTTGTTTAGAATATCAAAATGAGAATTTCTTAATTTTAACCACATTGCCCACTTATCCAACAGACTAATTATTAATAAAAAAATTTAGAATTTAATATGGAAATAGTTTTTTTAATTGCAGGTTTAATCCTAGGCACATTAATAGGTTGGTTGATTTCTAAATCAAAGTTTATTTCTTCAAAAGATAATACCCTAATAGATGCACAAAAAGAAATAGCTGGGCTTATGGGCGTTATGTCGGAAATTAAAAAAGCGAATACAATAAAGGATACTATTATTGACGACTTAAATAAAAAATTAGCAATGCAGGAAGGGGAAGTTTCTCGCTGGAAAACTAATTGCGAAAATCTTGAGCAAAAGTTCAATGAAGAGAAAAAAAATATTGAGGTCCTTTTTGCTGAATTAAAATCTCAATTCACAAATATTGCAAATGAAGTTGTGGTACAAAATTCAACAAGAATACAGGAAGAGCACAAATCAAAATTGGAAGATGTTCTTACCCCTTTCAAACAAAAGATTGAGAAGTTTGAACAAGAAGTTAAAGACAATCATATTTCTCGCGTTAGAGAAAACGAGCAGCTTAAAGAGCAGATAAGTATGTTGCATAAAGCGAATATATCTATTGGTGAAGAGGCGAAAAATCTAACAGCTGCTCTTAAAGGCCAAGTAAAAACACAAGGCAATTGGGGAGAGATGATTCTCGAAACCGTGCTTGAAAAATCCGGATTAGTAAAAGGTAGAGAGTATTTTGTACAGGCAAGCATGACTACCGAAGATGGTAGACGATTGCAGCCCGATGTAGTGATCAATCTTCCAGAATCACGCAATTTGGTAATCGATTCTAAAGTGTCACTTATTGCTTATGAAAGATTTTTTTCTGAATCAGATGAGCAATTGAAAGAACAACATATTAAAGATCATATTTCATCTATTAGAAAGCACATTAAAGATCTTTCTTCAAAAAACTATCAAAATTTATATAAGTTACATACTTTGGATTTTGTGATGCTCTTTATTCCGGTTGAGCCTGCATTTATTGCGGCAGTAGATAAAGATCCTGAATTATTTAATGAGGCATTTCAAAGTAATATTGTTATAGTAAGTACTTCAACGTTGTTGGCTACTCTTCGGACTGTTGCAAGTATCTGGAGATTAGAAAACCAAAATAAAAATGCTACTGAGATTGCTCGTCAGGCTGCAGATTTGTTTGATAAAATAGCAGCTCATATTGATGATCTAGTTTCGGTAGGTAAAAAACTTGATGACGCTCAAACGAGTTATGATGCAGCTATGAATAAGTTGCAAACGGGTAAGGGTAATATTGTTTCAAGGGTGGAAAGCCTCAGAAAACTGGGATTAAAAACG
Organism: Chitinophaga pinensis; assembly: GCA_943332105.1. Taxonomy (GTDB): domain Bacteria; phylum Bacteroidota; class Bacteroidia; order AKYH767-A; family OLB10; genus CAINEC01. The sequence continues at coordinate 28,272 of CALQOD010000032.1, forward strand.
AATAAACAAATAAATCAAAAAGTAATTGATAGCTCTACAGATTTAGATGACGATCAAGGCTTAGAATTAAAAAATGAAAATTCAATAGAATGAGAGAATATTCAGAAGACAAAAATAATAATCAAAACGATAATTTGATTTATGGAACAAGGGCAGTGCTTGAAGCGATTCGCTCAGGGAAAGAAGTTGAAAAACTTTTTTTGCAAATCAACTTAAATAATCCATTAATAAAGGAACTTAAGTTTGAGTTAAAATCGCGTTCAATACTTTTTCAGTTAGTGCCTGTAGAAAAATTAAATCGCCTAACCCGGAATAATCATCAAGGAGTAGTGGGCTTCGTAGCCGAAATCAGTTATTGTATTGTTGAAAATATTGTTCCCGCACTTTTTGAGAAAGGTAAAAATCCGATTATAATAATTTTAGATAGAATAACAGATACTCGCAATTTGGGTGCAATTGCCCGCACTGCCGAATGCATGGGGGCATCAGCAATAGTGGTGCCTTCTCGTGGCTCTGCAATAATAAATGCAGATACAGTTAAAACATCAGCAGGGGCATTGAATTATATTCCAATTTGCCGAGAGGATAACTTAAAAAATGTAATAGATTATTTGAAAGATTCAGGATTTGTTGTAGTTGCTTGTTCTGAAAAAACAAATGATACAATTTACGAAGCTGATTACACAAAGCCTGTCGCCATAATTTTAGGAAGTGAAGAGAATGGTATCTCCGGTGAATATATGAAGCGCGCTGATTCAATTGTTAAAGTTCCAATGTCAGGTAGAATAGAATCGTTAAATGTTTCAGTCGCTGCTGGAATGATATTGTCAGAAGCAATCCGACAAAGATCTATAGGGTAATGCAATTAGTTAAAAACAATATTTACTTTTTGATTTTATTATGCATTGGTTGTTCAATGCGTTTTTATCATTTTGCCGATTGGTCTTTAACTAATGATGAGTTAAGTGCGTTATCACGTTTGCAATTTGATAGTTTATCATCGGTAATTGAAAATGGTGTTCGATTAGATGATATGCATCCGATGGGAGTACAAGTGTTTTTATGGTACTGGACAAAGTTTTTTGGGTTGACACCTTTTGTAGTGCGTTTGCCATTTGTAATTCTTGGATGTTTATCATTAGGATTATTTTATCTGATTGCAAAGGATTGGATTGGGACTAATCGCGCATTAATTGCATTGTCAATTTTTGCTTGTTCCGATTTTCCTATTTTGTATAGTCAACTGGCTCGTCCATATTCGCCAGGTTTGTTTTTTTCATTGCTGTTTGTTTTAGCCTGGAGCAAAATTGTGTTTCAAAAAGAAAATAGCAAACATTCTTTCAATAGATGGAACATCATATTAGTACTTGGTGGAGTAGGTGCAATGTATTCCCACTACTTCAGTTTCTTATTTGTAGGTCTTACTGGATTAGCAGGTTTGTTTTTTATTAATGAAAACAAACAAAGACTTTATTATTTGCTGACGGGAATAACGATGTTCATTTTGTATTTGCCTAATGTTAATGTTATGATGACACATTTTAGTGTCGGTGGTTTAGGAGGAGAAGGTGGGTGGCTCGGAGCTCCAGGAAGATTTGCAATTTTTGAATTTTTGTTTTACTCACTCAATAACGATTGGATGCTTGTAGCCTATATATTGATAGTTGTTATTGCTGCATTGCTAATGAATAAATTTAAGATGGTCAACAAAAAAATATTTTTAGTTTCGATTATTCTTGGGTTCTTACCAGTGCTGATTGCGTATTTTTATTCTGTATTTAAGAATCCGGTTTTTCAATATTCAATTCTTGTTTTTGGATATCCATTAATTGTAATTGCAATTTGTTCATTACTTGATTTTAAAAATACTACACTCGCAAAGTCATTAGTAGTTTTAACGATAACGCTGTTTTTTTATAGTTCAGTCATTTCAAAAAAATATTATCAAACAGAACAGTTTGC
>CALQOD010000033.1 GCA_943332105.1 Chitinophaga pinensis
TATTCAGTTTATAACCGCTGGGGACAGTTGATATTTAGTACAAAATACATCTATGAAAAGTGGGATGGAAAGTTGAATGGTTATGAATTACCAGAAGGTGTTTATGTAGTAACTCTACAAGGAGAAAATTCTTATACTTTTTTTATTACGCTTATGAGGTAAGTGCGAGAACTAATTGAGTAAATTCTTTTTCTCTTCGGCTTATTGAATACTTCTCGCTAATAATTCCACGAGCTAATTTACCTTTAGCTGTTAATTGTTGTGCTTCGGTTGAAATAGCAGTTTTAATTAATTCTTCAAGTAAGTTGTCGTTTCGTTCTTTTAATACAAATCCTGATGATTCAATGATCTCAGGCATAGAAAAAACATCTGAAACAATAGGAACGCATTCGCAAAGCATAGCTTCAGATAAAGCATTCGGGAATCCTTCTGCCATAGAAAGCTGTAAATAAAATTGATGGGTACTATACAACTTTTGAAGCTCGTTGTTTTTTGTCGGAGGAATTGTTTTAACGTTAGCAGAAGTAATTGCTAATTGAAGAGTCGCGGGCACACCAATAATTGTAAATTCACAATCAGGAAACTTAGCAGCGACTTTTAGAATTAAATCGATGCCTTTTAGTTGTTGCTGAAAGGAGAATTCTAATCCGCCAGTCACCGTGATAAATGAGTTTTTCTTTTTATCCGAAGAGCAAAAGAACTTTTTTTCATCATATCCATTCGCAATAACAGTAGTGGGAGTTTTGTAATTATTTACAAATGCTTTTATTCCTTGATGAGCTGGAATGTTTCTATCATATTGGTAATTGTATTCTACAAGGCTTTGGTGTTTGGGACTAACGTGTGTGGCTAAACGAAATGATAGTTTTGTAAAAAGACCTAATAGTGTCTTATTAAAATTTCCATAGCCAATTGCTGGGAATGATACACAGTCGGTGCCACCTGCAACAACTAAAAAGTTGTTCCCTGTAAGTCGAGCAAATAATCCCGGAAGGAAGCCATGATAACCTGCAAACTGCGCTACATATAATTTGGTAGAGAATAGATATCGCAGAATAAATAGTTTCTGCTTAATCAATAAAAAAGGAGTTTTCCATTTTTTATCACTGTAAAAAGAAAAAACTTTTACTCGACCTGACTTAGATAGAATATCAATATCCTTACTTACAAAAGAAGAACTTCCAGTATGGAAATAAAGGATAAATCCGTTGGTCATTTTGTTATTTCAACAAATCAGTAATTCTTAATTTCAGACTATTAAAAAGAACATTGAATTTAGGTTTTACCTTCATGGATTCAAATGCTTTTCTAGGTTTTAAAACCATCATTTGATAATCTGGTTCCTCGTAAAATACAGCGTAGGTTTTTAAATTATCAATATAGAAATCGTATTTGTAAACAGTATTTAAAAGTATGTTCGTGTAAATAGGCTGATCAATAATCTGAAGTAACTCTTTATGATGTACATGTAGATACTCTAAAGCATATGGGTTTGGAATATTAATAAAAATAAATCCATCTGGTTTAATCAAGTTTTTGATTGTTTTGAAAATATTATCGTGTGCTTCGATTGGGATATGCTCTAATACATCAGGTAGAATAATGATATCGTATTTCTCATCAATTGAAAAGTCGGTCATGTCAGAAACTATAAATTCCACATTATTCAAATGTTTGTATCTGGTTTTATTTTGCTCTATTGTTTCAGGACTAATATCAACTCCAGTCAATTTGCCTTTTTTTAGTTTAGAGCAAATAAATGAAGATAATGTTCCAATTCCACAACCGATTTCAAGAACAGAATGATTTGATTTCATTCCATTCTCAATAAGGTATTTTATAATGTATCGGTGGCGACTGTTAATCCCAGTCAACTTTTCTTTTTCTAATTTGGCCCATTCAGAGTCATAGTATTTTGATACATCAGAATAGGAGGGGTTATTAGAATTGCTCATTTGATAATTTATTTATTCTTGAATTGTAATTTTTAATTAAGGACTATTTAGTACATCTCGCTTCAACACCGTTACCACCTCTGTTCATCCAGATATTCTTTCCATTTAGTCCTTCCAGTGTTTTACGAATATCATCCATGCTACGCAGATGTTTGTAGTAATCTGTAAGTTGATCGTACGTATCGAGTTTACTCCACTCGTAATGAAACTGACGGTCTTGCTCTGGGAATTCACGTATATAAACAATCAGCGGCGAAACACGATGAACTAACCAATTAATAATTCCTCTGTCCTTCAAATTCCAATGTATCGGGAAGAAAAAATCGACCAGATTATTTACAATACGCTGTGATTTTTCAGGCTTCATTTCTTTTAAAATAGCTCTAAAAATTGGAGTTAATGTAGAGTAGTATCCAATGCGCCAGATATAATGATCGATTACTAAGACTCCACCTGGTTTTACTTTTTCAAATAAACATTTGATTGTTTTTTCTGGATCGGGTGTATGTTGAATTACTCCTAAGCAAACAACATAATCAAAAAGATTGTCAGCATAAGGAATATCATACACGCTTGCTTGCGCTATCTGATAATTAGGAGCATTGCCAATATTTTCTTTATTCACATCAACAGCCACACTTAAATCGATTGAGTGAATTAATCCACCACCTTTTACCAATAGCTCGGTAAAACGACCAGCGCCAGCACCAACCTCTAAAACAGTTTTGTCTTTGAGTCCGCTGATTGGCATGCCAAGGCAGCGCTCTAAGCGATCATGCGTGATGCTCGTATTGCTAAAGCTATCTAATTGTGTCTTAGCATAGGTTTTCCATTGTAGGCCAAAGGCAGATGCATAGTTCTCTTGAGGAACAAAACGAGGGATGTCATTCACAACTGGGAACGATTCTCCATCGGAATTAACGAGGTGCTCGCCTGCAAGATTTAGTTCTTTGTGGGTAACAGGAGAGGAATAAGGGAATAAAGTGCTCATATTTCAGTGCCCTAAAAATACCAAATTATAATTATCATCCTATTTATTAGATTTGTGAATCTTAAATTATGTGCGGCTTTACAGGATACATCGATAAAAAGGGCGTTTTCGGAGAGGATATTCTTCGGAGTATGACGGATTCATTGGTGCATCGCGGACCAGATGATGCCGGCTATGAGCTTTTAAAAGCTGATTTCGGAGTTGTGGCACTTGGTTTTCGCCGATTATCAATCTTAGATTTAAGCGAAGCTGGTCATCAGCCTATGTTCAATCATGATCGTACAATTTCTATCATGTTGAATGGTGAGATTTATAATTTTCAAGAATTAAAACAGGAGTTGATTTCAAGCGGTGTTGTTTTTAAATCTACTTCGGATACGGAAGTGGTTTTAAAAGGCTATGAATTAAAGGGAATTGATTTTATTCATTCGCTGATTGGAATGTATGCCATTACTATTTTGGATATTCCTAAAAAGAAGTTGTATTTAATCAGAGATCGTGCAGGGGTTAAGCCACTCTTCTATGCAAGTTATGATGGGAATATTATCTGGGGTTCTGAGCTGAAGGCATTGCGTAATCATCCTGCATTTAAACATGCCACCGACGTAAATGCGTTGGCGTTATATTTTCAAAATGGAAATATTCCAGCACCTTATACTATTTATAAGGATTGTTTTAAAGTCGAGTCAGGACATTATCTGCAATTCGATTTGGCAAATAATCAGTTTAAATCGGTGAAGTATTGGGATGTGAACGATTATTACAATCAGCCGAACAACACAGTTTCTTACGAGGAAGCCAAACAACATACAGAAGAATTGATGACTTCTGCTTTCAAGTATCGTATGATTGCAGATGTTCCAGTGGGTGTGTTCTTGAGTGGTGGATATGATAGTACCGCCGTAGCTGCTTTGCTGGCAAAATCCTATGGGAAGATTAATACGTTTACTATCGGATTTGAAGAAGCCTCTTATAACGAAGCAAATTATGCAGAAGCTGTCGCTAAGGAAATCGGCACGAATCACTTTACGGAGATTTGTACGATTGATGAAGCAAAAAATATTATTCCGGAGTTGCCTCATATTTTTGATGAGCCTTTTGGCGACTCATCGGCAATTCCAACAACATTAGTCAGTAGAATAGCCAAGAAGCATGTAACGGTGGCCCTATCCGCAGATGCGGGTGATGAATTGTTTGCAGGTTATCCGCGACATTTGAAAGCGGAATCTTACTTGAAAAAGTGGAGTAATAAATCAGGTATCGTAAAAGCATTAATTCCTTTTTTGAATGCGATTAATTTGAGTAAGAATTTAACGAATGCCAATCGCATAGAAAAGTTAATTGAGTTTCTAAATGCCAAAACAAACGTAGAAGCATTTGATAGTATCAACAAAACATTTACGGCTGGGGAGGCAAGGCTTTTATTGAATGCTAATTTTAAAGAGTTAAATACGGTATTTAATAGTGGTGAAAAATTCTCTTCGAAAGTATCGCCTTTAAATCAAGTCCTCGCAGTTGAATATCAAACTTATTTAGTTGATGATATTCTGCAGAAAGTCGATCGTGCTACGATGTCAGCATCACTCGAAGGTCGTGAGCCATTCTTAGATCATCGATTAATTGAATATGTAGCAACATTACCTGCCGATTTCAAATTACATAACGGAGTAGGGAAGAGAATCTTAAAAGATATCGTTCATCAATATGTTCCAAAGTCGTTAATGGAACGACCAAAAATGGGCTTTGGTGTACCCGTTAGCAAATGGATGCAAAATGATTTGAAGCCTTTGTTAATGGAAGTAATGGGCGATGAAGCATTGAAAGAAAATCACTTGTTAAATACAAATACGATTCGCAGATTGCGCGATGATTATTTGAATAATAAGGTGCACGACTTCGAACGTTTATGGTTTGTGTTTACGTATTTGCAATGGTTTAAAAAGTGGGGGAATTAAAATGGGAGTAATCAAACGACAAGGAATAAAAAATACCATTGCAGTTTATATTGGACTGGCAATTGGGTTTTTAAATCTAATAATTATTCAGCCTTATTTTCTTACGAAAGAAGAATTAGGGTTAACTCGATTGCTTTATTCTTTCTCATTAGTTGTTGCCATGTTTGCCCCATTAGGAATTGGCAATGCTACTACGCGTTTTTTTCCGGTATTTAAAAACATCGATAAAAAACATCACGGGTATTTTGGATTTATGTTGTTGTTTCCGTTGATTGGTTTTGCATTAACATCCTTAGTGATTTTTTTATTAAAGGATTTTATTTTTAGTCAGTATATTCAAGAGTCGCCTTTATTCGTGACTTTTTTCCAGTATGTATTCCCTCTGATATTTTGTATTTCGTTTATTTCTGTAATTTCTGTTTACTGCAATGTAAATTTCAAGTCGACGATACCAACTTATTTAAATGATATTGGTGTACGCTTAATGACAATTGCGGTTGTTTCGATTTACTTTTTAAAATGGATTAATCTTCATCAGTTTATTTTAGCCTTTGTTGGAATTTATGCTATGCAGCTTATGGCTTTGTTGGTATATGTTTTTGTGTTTGACAAGCCAGGGATTAAAATTGATTGGACCACTTTTAAAGAGAAGAAGTTTTTCCGTCTGATTTCTTATGGATTGCTTTTGTGGTTTGCTTCTGTTGCATCTATCGGATTAAAATATTTTGATTCGATTGTAATGGGGAAATACATGGCGCTAAGTTTTGTAGGTATCTACACAGTAGTTGCATTTGTAGCAACCATAATTGAAGCACCATTAAATGCATTCGATAAAATTGCTTCCGCTAAAATTGCATTTGCCTGGGAGGAAAAAAATCTGAAGGAAATTGACAAAATCTATTACAAGAGCTCATTGTATATGTTTATTGTTGGAGGATTTTTATTTATTAATGTGAATTCTAATATCCGCGATTTACTTTCATTTTTACCTGATGGGTATCAGAGTGCTTGGATGGTGGTAGTTATCTTAAGTGCTGCAGCATTGTATAATATGGCAACAGGCTTAAATGCGGCTATTTTATTTACTTCAGAAAAATATAAGTGGGGTGCAGGTCTGTTAGTTTCTCTAGCTGTATTAGCTATTTTTTTACAAAATATTTTTATTCCATTATTCGGAATGAATGGTGCAGCAGCGGCAACAGCATTATCTTCTTTCTTTTATAATACCTTGTTGCTTTGGTATGTACACAAGCATTTTAAGTTAATGCCCTTTACCAATGAAAATTTAAAAGTATTAGTAACTATTATAGTTTTAGGTGTAATCGGATTTATCTTGCCAGGATTCGAAAATAAATTGTTTTCTATTGCTGTTAAATCATCGGTTTTATCTGCAGCATATTTATTTATAATCTACCGACTAAAAATTGCCATTGAATTGCAGGAAATGGTAATTGGATTTTTTAAGAAGAAAGAACTATAATTTATTTTTTAGTTCTTTTATTTGTTCAACAACACCTTTGTCTTCTACACTTTTAGGAACAGTTTTTTCTATTCGCAAAATAATAGCTCTTGCTTTTGCTTCATCTCCATCATAGTCGCGCAGATAAAAAGTATTCGCCAGTTCGTATTGATAAAGTAAGGTAGAAGCTGTGGAATTACTTATGGCTTTATTTAAATTATCTATAGCTAGTTTGTAGGTACCTTCTGGCATATTGCTGTAGATGGCTTTAATCATCATTTTTTCTAATGCATTAAAATTTGCCATTACTTGATGCCATTTGCCTAAAATAAAGTATGCTTCTGCTAGGTTGGGTTTTAAGGCAATCGCTTTTTCAGCTTCTGATTTCATTTTAATGGACAAATTTACTTTTTCGTTTAAACCAGCAAAATCTGTTAATCGAGCACACGAAAATGCTACAGTAAAATGACCTTCTGGTAATTTCGGATTTAAGCGAGTTCCTTTTTCAGCTAGGTATAAAGCTTGGCGATACCATTGCTCTTTGTTTTTTATCGTTTTTAAAAAAGGACCTTCTTTAGCCATAATTGCAGCTGTTTTACAAAGTGCATATGCTTGAGATGAGTCGAGCTTTATAATTTCTTTGTAAATAGTTAACGCCTCAATCGGTTTATTCTGATCTTCTAAATGCTGAGCATGTTCTAGTTTGACTTTGAAATCTGTTTGACCATATCCGAAGATTGGAATAATAAAAGAAGCCATAATAATAATTGCAAAATGCTTTTTCATAATTATTGAAACAAAATTACTGATAAAATAGTTTTGATATTATCCTCTTGGATGGAACTGTAAAATTGCCGAACGAAGATAATCACGATCTAAATGTGTATATATTTCAGTAGTTGTAATGCTGCTATGCCCAAGCATTTCCTGAACCGCTCTTAGGTCAGCACCACCTTCAATTAAGTGGGTGGCAAATGAATGTCGGAAGGTATGCGGACTAATACTTGATCGGATTCCTGCAATACGAGCAAGGTCTTTGATAATAGTAAATATCATCACCCGGGTTAAATGTTTCCCCCTGCGATTTAAGAATACAAAATCTTCTTCTTCAGTATGAATATTAAGATGGTTACGATACGATTCAAAGTATCTTTTCAGCTGACTGATAGCCACATTTCCAATTGGAACAATGCGTTCTTTATTTCCCTTACCCGTGATTTTTATAAATCCAACATCAAACGAACAACCACTTAATTTCATATTAACTAATTCAGAAACTCGCAATCCACACGAATAAAGTGTTTCAATTATTGCCTTGTTTCGCTCACCTTGTGGCTTACTTCTATCAATTGCTGCAATCAGTATATTGATTTCTTCTACCGTGAGGAAGTCCGGTAGCTTTTGTCCAATCTTGGGTCCTTCTAATAACGTTGTAGGATCATCGCTAACAATATTCTCGAGCAGCAAATATTTATAAAATGCTTTGATGCCGGATATCACGCGCGCCTGACTTCGTGCAGTCATACCAAGCTCATGAATCCAATTTAAAAACTCTTGTAAAAAACGATAATTAATTTTTTCGGGTTGTATATTTGATTGAATATGGTCGATGTATTGGACCAATTTTTCAATATCATGCAAATAGGCTTGAATTGTATTAGCAGATAATGATTTTTCTAACTGCAAATACCCTTTAAATCCTTTGATGTAAGGTGTCCAGGCTTTCATACAACAAATTTACATCAATACCATTTGTAAAATGTAATAAATGCTACACGTTTGTTAACTTCGCTATGATGAAAAAGATACTTATACTAAACGGCCCTAATCTTAATTTATTGGGTAAGCGTGAACCAGATGTTTATGGTAAAAAATCATTCGAAGAATTTTATCAGGATTTAGTTTTCCGTCATGCCAATGTGGTTTTATCGTATTATCAATCGAATGTAGAAGGTGAATTGATTAATAAACTACATGAGGCAGGATTTGAATACGATGGAATTATCTTTAATGCTGGTGGATATACGCATACTTCTGTCGCGATTGCTGATGCAGTAGCTGCTATTAATGCGCCCGTAATTGAGGTGCATATTTCTAATGTTTATGCAAGAGAAGATTATCGTCATCAAAGCTTAATGGCAAAAAATTGTATTGGTATTATAACAGGACTAGGGATCCAGGGATATGAATTAGCATTGGAATATTTTTTAAAAGATGCTTAATCAAAAAGAATTTTTCAAAGATTTAAAAGTCATTGAACTCGCATCAGTATTAGCTGGTCCTGCGGTAGGGATGTTTTTTGCGGAATTAGGTGCGCAAGTGATCAAAATTGAGAATAAAAATGGAGGCGATGTAACGCGCAGCTGGAAGAATCCGAATGATGCAAGTGATAACGAGGAGTCTGCCTATTATCATTCTGTTAATTGGAATAAGCAAGTTGTGCATCTCGATTTAACTAACGATGCCGATAGTTCTGAACTACTAAAAATGCTTTCAAGTGCAGATGTGCTAATTACTAATTTTAAAAGTGGAGATGATAAAAAGTTTAATCTTACTGCTATCGATTTAACTGCAAAATTTCCTTCGTTAATCATAGGTGAAATCGCTAGTTACTCTGATTCTAACAAAGTAGCTTACGATGCGGTGTTGCAAGCAGAAACAGGATTCATGTCGTTAAACGGTACGCCTACATCTGGCCCTTTGAAAATGCCAATTGCTATGATTGATATTCTGGCAGCACATCAATTAAAAGAAGGAATTTTACTGTCCTTGATGCACAGAGCAAAAACAAATGAAGGTAGCATTGTTAAGGTGAATCTATTTGACGCAGCCATTTCATCCTTGGCGAATCAAGCTTCTAATTGGCTGAATAATGAATACGAACCAGCACGAATGGGAAGCTTGCATCCTAATATTGCGCCGTATGGCGAAACTTATCAAACGAAAGATGATAAATTGATTCTCCTTGCAATTGGTAATGATAAACAGTTTAGCTCATTGTGTACTATTTTAAATGTACGTGAATTGGTTGATGATAGTCGATTTTCAAAGAATGCAGAACGTGTAAAGTATCGAAATGAATTAAATAATCTTTTCGCAAACCAATTCAAATTAGAACCGTCATCCTATTGGATGAATTTATTTAATGAGCAGAATGTTCCTGCTGGATTAGTAAATTCGATGTCGGATGTGTTTGATATTCCTGCTGCTCAAAAGAAGATCCTTCATCAAACAGAATCAAACGGTACTGTAAGTAAGCGAGTAGAAACAATAGCATTTAAAATATACAATGGAAATTAGAACACTCAATACGCAAGCAGAATGGGATGCTTATTATCATTTACGATGGGAGGTATTGCGCAAGCCGTGGAACCAACCTTTAGGCAGTGCAAAGGATATAGATGAAAATGCATTCTATCATATTGCTGCTTTCGAGGATGAAAAAATTCTTGGTGTAGGGTGTTTGAAAATGATTAATGAGCACGAAGCTCAAGTTAGATTTATGGCTGTAGCAAATAGTGTTCAGCGTAAAGGCGTAGGTGTTAGTTTGATGAATGCACTGGAGGTAGAAGCCTTTAGTCGTGATGCAAAGAAAGTGGTTTTACACGCACGCGAAATTTCAATTCCTTTTTACGAATATTGTGGCTACACCATCATTGAAAAATCCTACTTGCTATTCGACAGCATTCAGCATTATTTAATGTCGAAAGAAATTTAATTATCTTAAATTTGCACTATGCGCATCGATATCATCACTCTTCATCCTGCTTTGTTAGAAGGTCCTTTTAGTCATTCAATTCTCAAGCGTGCGCAGGAAAAAGGACTTGCAGAAATTCATTTAGCCGACTTACGACACTATGCAACGAACAAGCATAAGAATGTAGATGATTATTCGTACGGTGGTGGTGCAGGAATGGTGATGATGGTGGAACCTATTGCGCTTTGCATTGAAGATTTAAAATCTCAACGTAACTACGATGAAGTGATTTATATGAGTCCTGACGGTAAGTTATTTGATCAGTCAATGGCGAATCAACTTTCGTTGAAAGGAAACCTAATTATTTTATGCGGACATTATAAGGGCGTTGATGAGCGTGTGCGCGAGCATTTTATCACGAAGGAAATTAGTATTGGTGATTATGTACTATCAGGTGGAGAACTAGCTGCTGCTGTTGTTGCAGATGCTGTGATTCGTTTATTACCTGGTGTTTTGAATGACGAGACTTCTGCATTGTCAGATTCTTTTCAGGATAATTTAGTAGCGCCTCCTGTGTATTCTCGTCCCGCAGAATTCAGAGGATGGAAAGTGCCTGATGTTTTATTATCAGGACACGAAGCTAATATTCAGCAATGGAGATATGAAGAGTCGGTAAAACGAACGCGGGAACGTCGACCAGGTTTATTAGAAAATGAATAAAACCTAATTATTAGGCTACGTCTTCTTTTGGGTGTACCATTCGCATTTTGTATAAGCGCTGGCGCGACTTTGCTTTTTTACTTCTTGTAGCATAAAAGAAGAAAGAAAGAAGTCCTATAAAGTATGATGAAAAATAAAGCGTATGTAAATGCGACCATTCATCAATAAACAATGTGATGATTACATTTAGTGAAATGGTGCAAAGCGCTAATGCACAGAAAGCTAAAGCTACCTGACCATCCGTTAGCCCGAAATAAGCTAGGTTGTGCGTTGTATGGTCTTTCCCGCCTATAAATGGCGATTGCCCCTTCGACAAACGATTAACAACAACAACAGTTGTATCTAAAATGGGCAAAATAAAAATCATTAATGTTGAGCAAAACAAATGACCTGTTGCAGGAACATTTGGCGAGTAGGGATCGTTCCAGAAATAAATTATTCCGATCGCAGCTAGGAATACTCCTAAAAACTGACTACCAGTATCACCCATATACATCTTAGAAGGATGCCAGTTAAAGCGAAGGAAAGCGACTAATGATGAAAGTACACCAATTAAAACTAAGAGATGCATATTATCAAAATCTTGATGAATAACAATTCTGAAGATGGCATTGCTAATAATTCCAATTGAAACAATTGTTGTAATTCCATCCATATTATCAAGCATGTTAATGGAGTTCATAATTCCAACCACCCAAAACAAAGTGAAAAAGTAATTCAATAACTCATTTGGAAATATCTTAATGTAGATTCCTGATGTTATTAATATTAATCCTGATAAAAACTGGACACCAAATTTTAATAATGGTTTGGTATCGTAAGCATCATCAGCCAAGCCAATTATAAATCCTGCACCACAAGCTAAGAGTAATCCAATAAATGCTTTTTGGAATAAAGGCTTTGCAGGTTCAAATAGGATGGAGTAGCTTGCAACCGAAAGTAAAAACATGATATAAAAAGTTATTCCTCCTATTGCGGGTTTTGATAATGTTCCCCAACGAATGATAGTTTCACCTGAATTACTTCTTATTCCTAATGTTCTAAAGAAACGTAGAAACAAGGCATTAACCATTAACGAAAAGAAAGTTAATAGAATAAAATAAGTGATATAAACCCAATAAATTTTATTTGAAAATAAATTCATCCTGTTGCGTTTTAGAATGGTGAGTTAAACGAACTTATAGAATAAAGTTGATTGTCTTTTTCAGATACGATAGGAGTATCCACTCCCCAATTGATGTTTAAATCAGTATCGCTCCATATTAACACCGACTCAGCATCTTTATTGTAGAAGTTGGAGCATTTGTAGGTAAAAATAGTTTCATCGGTGAGCGATAAAAATCCGTGAGCAAATCCAGATGGAATCCAGAATTGATATTTATTTTCCTCTGATAACTCAACCATTAAGTACTTTCCATAGGTAGGTGATTTTTTTCTAATGTCGACAGCTACATCGAGCACTTTACCTTTAATAACTCTAACTAATTTTCCTTGATCGTAAGGTGGATTTTGAAAATGTAATCCTCGCAAAACATTTTTTTTAGAGATAGATTCATTATCCTGCAAGAGGTCAATAGGTAAGCCTATTTCATGGTATTTGTTTTTAGAGTAGGTTTCATAAAACAACCCTCTATCATCAGAAAAAATAGTAGGCTTAATAATAAGTAGTCCTTGAATATCAAATTGCTCTACAATCATATCACCTTTTTTTTGCTATTATATCTCGAAGTTTATCAATAAAATTTTTAGGTTCATCATCTTCTTCATAATAACCATAACCATAACTATAGCCATATCCATATCCGTAACCATAGCTATAACCATATCCATATCCGTATTTCATCCGCGACAGTTCAACACCATTCAAAATAACAGACATGTTTTTAATTTTATTCTCATTCATCAATTTGTTTAATTGGGCGATGAATATTTTTTTCGAATAACTAGAACGAAAGATGTAAAGTGGATAGTCTGCTATTTGTAAGATTGGAACTCCATCACTTACAATTCCCACTGGCGGTAAATCGGCGATTATAATGTCGTATTTGGTTTTTAAATGAGCGAGTAGTTCGTTCATTCTTGGATTAATAATTAATTCGGCAGGGTTAGGAGGGATTGGTCCTGCAGTTATAAAATCCAAATTAGCCAAAGAGCTATGTACAATACAATTTTCTACTACGTCTTTACCAATCAAAAGAGTACTCATTCCTCTTTCATTTTCTACATTAAACCCTAAGTGAATTTTCGGCTTACGCATATCTAAATCGAGAATGATTACTTTCTTACCGGAGAAAGCTACAACACCAGCAAGGTTGATTGCGTTGAATGTTTTTCCTTCTCCCGAAATTGTTGAAGTAACAGCTAAAAGTTTTGGTTCATTTTCTATAGAAATAAACTGAAGGTTAGTCCTTATCGATCTAAAGGCTTCAGAAATTACTGATTTAGGATTCTTATCAACAAGTAACTGCGATACAGGGATTTCCCTTTTATACTTTGGCACAATTCCTAATAATGAAGCCTCAGTATATTGTCCAATCTCTTCAAGTGAATTAATTTCATTGTATAAAAGATACCTCGATACAATAATAATTAAGCTTACTAGAAATCCAATCATCAAGCATGCACTAATAATCAAAGCTCTGTTTGGAGATATTGGAGGGCTGTCAGGAGTAGATTCCACAAGTATTACATGCTTAGGAATATATCCTGCACGAGTGATTGAAAATTCAGCTTTCTTATCTAATAAAAGTGAATAAAATTTTTCATTTACGCTAAACAATCTTTGAAGTCTGCTAAACTCGGCTTGTTGATTTGGAATTTTAATAAATTTATTATCTGCGTCACGCATTAATAATGAGAGACTTTGCTTTTGGCTTTGTAGATTTACAACTTCATTATTTATTGTTTTATAAATAATTTCTTTTTGATTTTGCAATCGAGTTTCGATACTTTTAGAAACCTGCGCGTTTTCAGTTGCTTGTAATCTAATTTGGTCACGCTCGTCTATTAAAAGTTGTAATTTGTTTAAATAGTCATAGATTGGCCCTTGTTTAATTAGTCCAGAAATTGACAATAAAAATTTGCCGATTTCTCCATCATTTCTAATATCGTTACTTAGCGATTGATAAAGCGAGAGTTGTGTATTAATTAGTAGAAGTTGACCTTGATAGTTTTTGTAATCGGACGTAACATCAGATATAGCTTGATCAGGGGATATTATTTTATTGGTCTTCTTGAAAGACTCTATAGAACTTTCAGAATTGCTCAATTCTATATCAATGCTTGAAATTGTTTTATCGATGAAGTCAAGAATTTTATTGGCTACTTCCGAGTTTTTTGTTACATCGTAAACATTGAATTCTGAAGCAATTGTATTTACAATATCAGAAGCTTTAACAGCATTTTTATCCTTAATCTTAATTTGAATTGTTTTTGCTTCAATGTTGAGTACGCTTACTGATAAATCTTTGGCGATGCTACTAATAATTTTTTCTTTATTGTTAATTGTAAAAAAGAAAATATCTTTATTAAGATTTTTTTGCATTGAAGCAATATTATCATAATTGAGAATATTGATTTTTATATTTGCTTCTGGTAAATTAATCCATTTCCCTGAATAATAATTTTTATTGATTTTTTCGCCAGATTTTCTACAGGTGTAATTTAAAGATAAAGTATTTTTGCTTTTGAATTCAACCAAAATGGGGTTATCTAGAATACTGGAATCCTTAAGATTGTATTCTACTGTAAAGGGAGTTTGTTTATATAACTCATTTACTAAAATTGAGCCTTTTGAATAATAGGATACTTGTAACGGTAGTAAATCCAGTAACCTAGATACAATAATCTTAGATTTTATTAGCTCTATATCCCCAGCAATTTTACCGTTATTATCGGATAAATAACCGTTTTTTGAATCTAAGCCAAGTACATTTTGTGCATTGTCTTCATTTGCGATTTTTATTATGGAGGCGCATTCAAATACAGGAGCGCTATATCTTAAAATTAATAAGGATATTACAACAGAAAGCAGCATCAGAAAAGCGAACCAAAGCAAGTTCTTTTTGGTAATTGTAACAAAGAGTTTGAAGTCAAATTCTTCGTTTATTGGTGATATTTTCTTTTTAGCCACTTTTTACTTAATAGTTGTGATTAATTAAAATCCTTTGGCAATATTATATATTAAAGTAAAGCTTGTTATAATACCCACGATAGGAGCAATTTGAGTAAGTACTTCCTGTGATATTCTTGGGACAGGTTCCACATATATTATATCATTTGCTTGTAGCAATAGGTTTCCTTCCTTCAAACCTTCAATACTTGAAAGATTAATCAAAATAACTTTTGGATTTCTTAAATCACCGCGAATAAGTTTTATTTTTCTTGCTTTTCCTGTATTGGTTATTCCTCCTGCGAGGGCTAATGCTTCTATTACCGTTGTGCTTTCATTGTCTAAATTAACAACTCGTCCTGAACCACCTGTGCCAGGAAATACGGTTACCCTTCTGTTTACTACTTTTAAAATAACGAAAGGTTTATTGTAAAAACTAGCATATTGGGTTTCTAAGAGTTTTTCAGCTTCACGGATAGTTAGTCCAGCTAGTTTTAATTTGCCAATTATAGGGAGTTTTACAAATCCATCAGGCTCAACTAAAAACTGAATTGCACTATTGTTGTTTGTGTTGTTTAATCGCGAGTTAACGGATTCTGCTGATGTTGTAATGTCAATCAATTTGAATCCATCATTTGTATAAACACTTAAGCTTACAATATCGTTCGGCGACATTCGGTATTCAACATTTCCGATTGTTTGATCTACATCAAATTCATAGTTTGAAGGTACTTTGAACATTACACTAGGGTTGATATTGCAAGAGGATAGTCCAATGCAAATCAACAAAAACAGAACAAGTTTTTTCATGAAAACGGGAATTGGTTTTATCAATGCAAATGTAATGAAAAATTCTTCTTTTAAGAAGGCCTTATTTTACTTTATAGAAAGTAGTTCATCGTATAGGTTGCGGTGGTCTTTAACCATTCTCATAAAACCAAATTTGCTTTGAGCGAAAATAGGACTTTTAATCTGCATTTTATTTATTAACCTTTCGTTTTCAATTAATTCTAACAAATTTGCCGCGTATAATTCACAATCTCCTTTCGGAGATAAAAGTGCCGTTTCTCCTTCAATTACTATATCTTGAATGCCTCCAACATTGGTACTTACAATCGCTTTTCCAGCCGCTTGAGCTTCAATCAGGCTTATGGGTGTTCCTTCATTATTTGATGTAATCGCAATAATATCTAGTCCTGCAACAGCTACATCAATGTCGATAATCCACGATGTAAAAGTGAGTGTATTGTTAGGTTCTGTATGCTCCGCCATATTAAATCCTAAATTCAACTTCTTGCAATAGTCAATTATAACATCTCTATCTTCTCCATCACCAATAACAAATGCATGTATTTTTTTGGTGGTTTTTGGCAAGATGTTTTTCCAGACATCTAGAAACAGTTTATGGTTTTTAATTGATACAATACGACCAATAATGCCAATTGCGATTGTGTCTTCCGAAAGATTGTATTTTGATCTGAAACTTATTCTTTTTTCAGCTTGATTAGTTTGAAATTTTTCAAGCTCGATTCCTAATGGAATAACAAATGATTTTTCAGCCGTTGTAATTTTGAACTTCCTTACTAGTTCTTCTTTTTGTGTATTGCTGATAGCTATAATTCCACTTGTTTTACTTGCTAGGTAGCGTTCAATTCTTATGAAAATCTCTGTCTTGAGTTTGCCAAAATAACCTTCAAAAACATGCCCGTGAAAAGTATGTAATACTACTGGAATATTATTGTTAATTGCAGCTAATCTGCCGAGTGTACCAGCTTTCGCAGCATGAGTATGTATAATATCAGGCTTAAACTCTTTAATAATTTTATCAATTTGCAAGTAAGCTGCTCTGTCATTCTTCCAGCTTATTTCTCGCCTCATGTTATCAATGTAAATTGGCTCTATCCCCATGTTCCTTAAAATGAATTCCGAGCTTTCTTCTGAATCATCTTTCTGTCCTGCAATAAGCTTGGTTTCAAAACCGGGACCTAAGTAGGCAGTCAAATAACCTGCTATAAATGTTGGTCCTCCAAGGTTCAAGCGGTTAATGATTTGTAAAACTTTAGGCATTTTTAGGCTATTATTTAATGCGAACCTATTCATTTTTTTTGATTGCGAAAAGAAAAAACAACAACTTGAAAAAATATCAAAAAATAAAAGAATTTTGAAGTTAGTTAATTTCATTCGATTAACTTTGCCGTCCTATGTTTGCGTTACTTAAAAAAGAAATAAATAGCTTCTTAAACTCACTAATTGGTTACATTGTAATCGCTGTGTTTCTATTAACAATAGGGTTGTTTATGTGGGTATTTCCTGGCGAATTCAATATTATGGATAGCGGTTATGCAAATATTGATTCTCTTTTTTCAATTACTCCTTGGGTTTATATGTTACTAGTGCCTGCTGTTACCATGCGATTGTTTTCTGAAGAGAAAAAGACGGGAACAATTGAATTGCTTTTAACACGACCAATTACTGAAATGCAGGTAGTGGTTGCAAAGTACTTGTCAGGAGTTATTTTAGTTTTAATATCATTGCTTCCTACAATTGTCTATTGCTTGACTATTTATTCGGTGAGTTTTCCCGCAGGAAATATTGATACTGGGTCTATTATTGGTTCTTATGTCGGACTTCTTTTGCTAGGTGCGGGATTCGTTGCTATTGGATTGTTTGCGTCCTCTATTTCTGATAATCAAGTCGTTTCTTTTATCATCGCATTTTTTTTATGCCTCGTCTGTTATTCAGGATTTGAAATGGCTTCTTCGATAAGCACGATTCCGTATTTAAGTAATATTTTATTTAATCTTGGAATTCATGCCCATTACATTAGCATGAGTCGCGGTGTGATTGACACTCGAGATTTGGTTTATTTTTTAAGTATGATTTTCATTTTTCTATTTTTCACTCGAACAGTAATTGAAAGTAGAAAATGGTAATTAAAATCGAAAATAAAAAAGTAAAAATTAGGCGTTATGCAATTTTGAATTTGACGTTACTTTTAGCCATTATTGTTTTTTTAAATGTAATTTCAGGGTTTTGGTTTGCACGATTTGATTTAACCTCCGACAAGCGTTTTACTTTATCAAAAGAAAGCAAGCAGCTAGTAGCTAATTTAAAGGATGTTGTTTTTGTTAAGGTATATCTTGAAGGCGATTTCGCTCCAGGCTTTATGCGTTTGCGTAATTCTACGCAGGAAATGCTTGACGAATTGAGAGCATATTCAAAGGGTAAATTAGAATATGAATTCATTGACCCTTCTGCAAATCCTGATGAAAAGGAAAGGAACAAGCTTTATGCGCAATTGTATCAAAAAGGAATTCAACCCTCTACTCTTGAAGAAAGAACTAAGGAAGGGTTGAATAGAAAGTATATTTGGCCAGGTGCACTTGTGAGTTATTCTAATCAAGAGATGGGAGTACAGCTTTTAAAAGATCAATTAGGAGCACCACCAGAAGTAATGTTGAATAATTCAATTCAAAATATCGAATATGAACTGTGCAATGCCATTCGTAAGGTAACAAACCCTTTGCGTCCTTTAGTAGGTTTTGTTTTTGGTCACGGTGAGTTAAATGAATTACAAACTGCCGATATTCTTAAAACACTACAAGCTTCTTATGATGTTAAAAGAGTTCGAATTGATAGTACATTAACTATTTTGCGAGATTTTAAAGCGATAGTGATTGCTAAACCAGATTCAGCTTTTAATAATAAAGACAAATTCATTATTGATCAGTTTATAATGAATGGCGGTAAAGTGATTTGGTTGTTGGATCCGATGTCGGTAACAATGGATAGTATTAGTTCATCTGGTAATACCATGGCATTAGCACGAGATCTTAATTTAGATGATATGTTGTTTCGATATGGAGCACGGTTAAATTATGATTTGATTCAAGATTTGAGTTGTTCTATGATTCCGGTTGTAACTGGTTTTATTGGAAATCAGCCAAAGCAGGAGCTGAAGCCTTGGTATTTTTATCCGGTATTCACACCGATGTCTACTCATCCAATCGTCAACAATCTTAATTCAATCAAAGGTCAGTTTGTTAGCTCTATTGATTTAATAGGAGCGAACGATGTTAAATCAACCGTATTGTTGTCTTCCTCAAGATACAGCAAGCTTTCTACTGCGCCAGCACGTGTAAGTCTAGGTGTAATGGAATTTAAGCCTGGCCCTAAAATGTTTCCTTTAAGAGATATTCCTATGGCTGTTTTGCTCGAAGGAAAGTTTACATCGGCCTTTAAAAACAGAATTGCATCAAAAGAAATTACGAATAATAAAGACATTGGGTTTAAAGAAAATAGTGTTCAAAATCAAATGATTATTATAAGTGATGGAGATATTATCGCTAACGATACAGCCAAAGGTAATTCGATGCCGTTAGGTTATGATCGGTTTACCAGAAATACATTTGGGAATAAGTCGTTTATTCAAAACTGCATCGATTTTTTATGCGACGATTCTAATCTGATGCAAGTAAGAAATAAAGTTTTCAAGCTTAGATTGATTGATCCTAATGTAATGGAAAAAGATAATCAGGTTTTGAAGATGATCAATGCCGGAGTACCGGTTTTGTTGATTGTGTTTTTTGGTGTTGTAAAAACATACACTCGTCGGAAGAAATATAACAGGTAAGAAAGCGAATTCTATGAAAAACAAATTTTTGATTACTGTTTTTGTTTGTGTTGCAGCTTTTGCGACCTATTCAATTTTAAATAAAAGAAGTAGTACAATAACAGGCGATTTAAAAGATTTTGCTGTGAGTGATACTGGCTCAATTGACAAATTGTTCTTGGTTGACAGAGATGGGAATAAATCACTCCTTACCAGAGTTTCAAGTTTTAAATGGCTTTTAAATGGTAAGCAGAATGCTCGTCAAGAAGCAATAAATAATTTGTTGTTTACTATTAGAGCATTAGAAGTTAAAAGTCCCGTAGGGAAAAACTTGTATAATAACACCATGAAACTGATGGCATCTAAATCGGTTAAGATTGAGATTTATCAGCTTGGCAAGTTGGCAAAGACGTACTATGTAGGGCATCCAACAATGGATAATTTAGGTACATTCATGTATCTCGAACACTCAACGGTTCCGTACATAATGCATATACCTGGTTTTAATGGGTTTCTAAGTACGCGGTATTTGCCAAAAGAAAATGATTGGAGAGAACGGTTTGTTTTTCATTTTGACCCTAGAACCATTATTGCAATAAAAGTAATTAACTCAACCAAGAAAGACAGAAGCTTTACTATTGCTCGTAACCCCGATTCAACTTATGCTGTTTCTTCATTGCAAAATGCAGGAAAGGCCCTCCCATATGATATTATAAAATTGAGGAAATACTTGGATGCATTTAGTAATACCAATTTTGAGAGAATTGAAAATGGATTGAAAAAAGAACAAGCAGATTCACTTCTTAAAACAACGCCATTTGCCGTGGTTTCTGTTACTGATGACAGGAACTACACTAAAACAATTCAACTTTACAGAAAACCAGTTACGGCTTCATCAAGAAATCAAATAGACGAACAAAGTGGTAAGCCGCTTATGTTTGATATGGATCGTTTTTATACTAGAATAGAAGGCAGTGATGAATGGTATATCTGTCAATATTTCCATTTTGACAGGATAATGGTCACACCTCAAGTATTAATGCCAGGAAGACTTCAAACAGCCGAAGATAATCGCTATTGATTTCGTTGAGTTTTATTAATTAGCGAATTGTTGATAACATAAGCAGGAAATAATGGGATTGAAAAACCCCCTTAATTATATTTGCTCATCAGATTGGGATTTCACAATTTGTTATCAATAAAAATAAAAATAGAATTTATAATATGAAATTTGTTGTTTCCTCTTCAACCCTATTGAAGCAATTGCAAGCAATCAGCGGAGCGCTTCAATCAAGTACACCACTTCCAATTCTTGAGAATTTTCTTTTTGAAATAAATCCAGGAGGGCTTAAAGCTTCTGCTTCTGATTTAGAAACAACCATGAGTACTACTTTAGAGGTTGAATCAAAAGAAAGTGGGAAAATTGCTATCCCTGCTAAATTGCTTTTAGAAACACTTAAAACATTTAGCGAAGTGCCTCTTACCTTCAAAGTCAATATGGATAATTTCCAAATTGAGGTTAGTTCCAATGTAGGTAAGTATAAATTGTCTGGATTTAATGGAGATGAATTTCCAAAACTTCCAACTATTGATAAGCCAAATTCAATAGATATTGCTAGCGAAACATTATCGGAAGCTATTAATAGAACATTGTTCGCAACAGGAAGTGATGAATTGCGTCCTGTGATGACAGGGGTTTACTGCCAGTTTGGGAAAGAGGGTTCTATTTTCGTTGCAACTGATGCTCATCGTTTGGTCCGTTATCGTCGCTCAGATATTCGCTCTTCAAGTGAGATTTCTTTTATTTTGCCCAAAAAACCACTTGGTTTATTAAAGGCTAATTTGCCAAATACAAACACACAGGTTAAAGTAGATTTTAATGAAGCAAATGCTTTCTTTGCTTTTGATAATATTCATTTGATTTGTCGCTTGATTGACGGTCGTTATCCAAATTATGAGGCGGTAATTCCACTTGATAACCCAAACAAATTAACAATAGACCGATTATCATTCCTTAGTGCGATCCGTCGTGTATCTATTTTCTCAAATAAAACAACGCACCAGGTAAAGTTTAAAATTGCAGGAAGTCAAGTAGACATTTCAGCTGAAGATGTTGATTTTGGAAATGATGCAAATGAACGGCTTCAATGTAGCTACGAGGGTAAGGATATCGAAATTGCTTTTAATGCAAAGTTTATTTCTGATATGCTAAGCAATTTGGATACAGAGCATGTTCAGATGGAATTATCCCTTCCAAATCGTGCTGGATTGCTATCTCCTCCAAAAGATGAGTCAGATCCTAATGCCGACTTGTTAATGTTGGTGATGCCAGTAATGATTAACTAAACAAAATTAATAAAAGGATGGCCGTTTAAAAGCGGCCATTTTTATTTAAACAGAAGCCTTTTATATCTTTGTTATATAACTATGAGTACCACGCAAAGTAATGGAATTGCATCTAAGCTTACTCCAATAATTCTTGATCCTGAATTAGAGAAAAAAGAAATATTGAAGAGATACAGAGCTCTTTTAAAAGCTTGTAAGCCTAATATTGATGTAAAGGAAAGGAAGATGATTCGAAAGGCATTCGATATTTCCTTGGAAGCTCATAGCGATATGCGCCGTAAATCAGGAGAGCCTTATATTTATCATCCTATTGCTGTATCACAAATTGTTGCAGAAGAGATTGGGCTTGGAGCGTTAGCCATTGTTTGTGCTTTATTGCATGATGTAGTTGAAGATACGCATTATACGCTAGATGATATTGAACGCTTGTTTAATAAAAAGGTAGCTAATATCGTAGATGGATTAACGAAAATTTCTGGGGTTTTTGATCATAAGAGTTCTCTGCAAGCAGAGAATTTTCGAAAGATGCTTTTGACTTTAAGTGACGATGTAAGGGTTATATTAATCAAGATTTCAGATAGATTGCATAATATGCGAACGCTTGGTTCGATGCCTCGGGATAAGCAATTGAAAATTGCTTCTGAAACAGCATATTTATATGCGCCTCTTGCGCATCGTTTAGGATTGTATGCAATTAAAACTGAACTTGACGACTTATCATTGAAATATACTGAGCCCGATGTGTACAAGTCGATTGCTCTTAAATTACAACAAAGTAGAAAAGATCGTGAGAAGTTTATCAATGAATTTACCCGGCCAATCATCGACGAATTAAAAAATGAGCATTTCAAATTTGAAGTAAAAGGCCGACCGAAATCAATCAATTCGATTTGGAATAAAATGAAAAAACAAAATATCACTTTTGAAGAAGTGTATGATTTGTTTGCTATCCGCATTATTATTGATTGTCCCTACGATTTAGAAAAAGCAGAATGCTGGAGAGTGTATTCTATTATTACAGATTATTTTACTCCAAATCCTGACAGGCTAAGGGATTGGATAAGTACCCCAAAGGCAAATGGCTATGAGTCGCTTCATTCTACTGTTATGAGTAAAGAAGGAAAGTGGGTTGAAGTTCAAATGAGAACTAAGAGAATGGATGAGATTGCAGAAAAAGGCTACGCAGCTCATTGGAAATATAAAGAGTCAAATCATGAAGGAGCACTCGACGAATGGATCTCTCGAATTCGTGAAACATTGGAAAGTCCTGATGCCAACGCATTAGATTTCATCGACGACTTTAAATTAAATTTATTTGCTGAAGAGATTTTTGTTTTCACTCCTAAGGGAGAAATTAAAACACTCCCTTCAGGCTCTACGGCACTTGATTTTGCATTTGAAATTCATTCTGATATCGGTACAAAATGTATAGGCGCTAAAGTAAATCACAAACTTGCTGCAATCTCCCATGTTTTAAATTCCGGCGATCAAGTTGAAATAATTACCGCTACTAAACAGCGCCCTAAAGAGAATTGGCTCAATATGGTGATTACTGCGAAAGCGAAATCAAAAATTAAAACAGCATTAAAAGAAGATAAAAGAAAATTTGCTGAAGAAGGGAAATCGATTTTTGAAAAAAAGTTAAAGTCTTTGAAACTCGAAAAAGTAAATTATGCAGTCAATGAATTGTTGATGTTTTTTAAAGTAACAAACATTACTGATTTTTATTATAGGATTGCCGTTGGCGCGATTGATTTATCGAACTTAAAAGATTTCTTTGATTTAAAAGAGCAAGGTAAGCTTCCAAATACATTCAAGACAGATCAGCAAACCTTTGAAGATTTGGTAAAGTTGTTCCGTGGAAAATCGGATATGTTGGTAATTGGTCAAGACATTGATCAAATAAAGTATAAACTTTCTGATTGTTGCACCCCAATTCCTGGCGATGATGTTTTTGGATTTATAGGCGATGGAGATAGTATTGCAATACATCGTACTAATTGCCCGAATGCGATACAGCTAATGTCTAACTATGCAAATAAAATTGTAAAAGCTCGTTGGTTTGGTCAAGAGCAGATAGCTTTCTTAAGTGGTGTTAAGTTAACTGGACTCGATGATGTAGGCGTTGTAAATAATATTACAAAAGTTATTTCTAGTGAGTTGAAAGTAAATATCCGTTCGTTGAATATTGAAAGTAATGATGGTGTTTTTGAAGGAACTATCATGCTGTTTGTTCACGATACAGAACATTTAAAAAAGCTAATCAAGAAGATTGAAAAATTGCCTGGACTATTATCCGTAATAAGAATTGATAATAACAATGAACAAAACGAAGGAGGTTATGAATAGTTTAACAGAAAATATCGGAGATAAAGTTCATGCAGCTTTTTTAAAATACCTCGAAAAAAATAAATTAAGAAGAACTCCAGAACGCTTCGCTATTCTTCGCGAAATATATTCCTATAATGAGCATTTCGATGTTGAATCTTTGTTTGCTCATATGAAAACAAAAAAGTATCAAGTAAGTCGCGCAACAATATATAACACGATTGAACATTTATTGAATTGCGATTTAATAACCAAACATCAGTTTGGTAAAAATATGGCTCAGTTTGAAAAGTCTTATGCCTATAAGCAACATGATCATCTTATTTGTCAGGATTGTGAAAAGGTGATGGAATTTTGTGACCCACGAATTCAACAAATTCAATCAATGATGGGCGATATTTTGGGGTTTGATGTGACACATCATAGTTTAAACTTATTCGGAAAATGCAATAAGTTAGCGCAAATAGGAAAATGTGAAAATTTGAAAGCAAAAAACAATTAATTTAGCAACATATAAAAATACTATGGAATTCACATATAAAATCACAAAAAAAGATAATTATTCATTAGTAAAATTGAATGGTAATTTAATCGAAAAGAATCAGGCAAATAATTTAATGGATGAAATAGATCCGGATCAGGAAGGAGGTAATTTAAATTTCATAATCGACTTATCTTCTTTTCAATATATGAATAGTACTGGGCTAAATGTTCTTTTAAATATCTTATCTAAAGCACGAAAATCAGGTGGTGAAGCAGTAATTTGCGCTGTGCCTGAAAAAATAAATTCTTTATTGGTTATCACTAAGCTTAATAATGTTTTTTCTGTTCTAGAAAATGAGGAGGAAGCATCTAAATCCTTTGCTAATCAAAAGTAATTATGAAAGTTGATGTTTTATTGGGTCTTCAATGGGGAGACGAAGGAAAAGGAAAAGTTGTGGATGTGCTAACACCACGCTATGATGTAATTGCTCGTTTTCAAGGTGGGCCAAACGCGGGTCACACTCTAGAATTTGAAGGAACAAAGCATGTATTGCATACTATCCCTTCTGGTATTTTTCACGATGGAAAAAGTAATGTGATTGGTAATGGTGTTGTGATTGATCCTGTGGTTTTCAAAAAAGAAATTGATGCACTTGTTGCACTTGGCGTTAATGTAAAGAGTAATTTAAAAATTTCACGTAAGGCACATTTAATTATTCCTTCTCATCGTTTGATTGATGCGGCATCAGAAGCAGCAAAAGGAAAAGAAAAAATCGGTTCTACGTTAAAAGGTATTGGCCCTGCTTACATGGATAAGACGGGACGTAACGGACTTCGTGTTGGAGATATTGAGCATCCTGATTTCTTATTGAATTATAAAAAATTAGTGGATAAACATATTGCGATGCTAAAGCAATATGATTTTGAATATGATTTGCCTGCTATGGAGCATGGCTTTTTTGAAGGAATTGAGCTTTTGAAAGAACTCACTTTAATCGATAGCGAGTACGAGTTAAATAACAATATTCGCAACGGACAATCGGTATTGGCGGAAGGTGCTCAAGGTTCATTGCTGGATGTAGACTTTGGATCATATCCATTCGTGACATCTTCGCATACAGTAACAGCTGGAACTTGTATTGGTTTAGGTATTCCTCCATCAGCAGTTGGTGAGGTGTATGGTATTTTTAAAGCTTACTGCACCCGCGTTGGCAGTGGACCATTTCCAACAGAATTATTTGATGAAACAGGTGATGAGTTAAGAAAGAAAGGTAATGAATACGGTTCAACTACAGGCAGAGCTCGACGATGTGGATGGCTTGATTTACCAGCGCTCAATTATGCAATTATGCTTAATGGAGTTACGCAGCTTATAATGATGAAATCAGATGTATTAAGTGGTTTTGATCAAATAAAAGTATGCACTCATTATAAGTATAGAGGTGAAGTAATAGATTATGTTCCTTATGATGTAGTAAATGAAACTATCGAACCTGTTTATGATTTATTGGAGGGATGGAGTGAGGATTTATCAGGTCATAATGATTTAGAAAAGTTGCCGCAGGCGTTTTTAAACTATATATATTATATTGAAAATGCAACAGGATTGCCAATCACTATTTTATCTGTTGGCCCTGATCGTAAGCAAACAATGGTGCGCGAAGAGATTTTTAAATAACTAAAATGTAAATGATGACCTTTAGTCAGTGTATTACAAATATTAAAAGTTCGTATAGCTATTCTGTACGAACTTTTCTGCTTGTTATACTGACCATTTTTTTTATTGATAACGGGTATGCACAAATTAATGGAAAGCCTATTGAAATTGTTCAGGCGGGTTCTTTAGAAGGGATTAAATACAATGGTATTGAAGTTAGGCGCTTAATAGGCGATGTGATTTTTCGTCAGGACAACACTTTGATGTATTGCGATTCAGCATTGTTTTATGAAGTGAATAATACAATTGATGCCTATGGTGCAATTCGTATTGAAGGCCCCCAAGCAAAATTAAGTGGCGATGTTTTACATTATGATGGAAAAACTAAAAATGCTCAGATTACTGGAAAAGAAGTGAATCTTACTGATAGTAAAATGGTATTAACAACTACTTCTCTATTTTACGATTTGAATAATGAGGTTGGGTCCTATTTTCAGCAAGGATCAGTAAAAGATAAAGAAAACACATTGACTAGTGATATTGGCTATTATTATGCCCGAAACAAAGAAGTATTTTTTAGGGGTAAAGTAAAGTTGAATAATCCTAGATATGTTATGAATTCTGATACATTAAAATATAACACTATCAATAAAACCGCTTTTTTTTATGGGCCTACCTCTATTAGAAGTAATAGTAAGGAAGGAGGATATATTTACTGTGAAAATGGATGGTATAATACCCAAACAGAAAAATCGGTTTTTGGAAAAAATGCTTATATCTTATCCAAAGAAAATAAATTACAAGGTGATTCAATTTTTTATGATAGGATAGATGGAGTAGGTAAAGCATGGAAGCATGTTTTTATTACTGATACAGTTCAGAAGATAATTGTTGCAGGTGAGTATGCTTACATGAATGATAAAAAAGGAAATTCCTTTGTAACTGGAAATTGTTCTTTGATAAAAATTTTTGAAAAGGACTCAATGTTTATGCATGCGGATACCTTATTCGCGGAGCAAGACTCTTCGAAAAAACAGAAAAAGTATTTTGCTTTTCATAAAGTAAGAGTTTTTAAAAGTGATTTTCAAGGTTGTTGTGACTCTTTAATTTATAATACTACTGATTCTACAATTTCATTTTACAAGAATCCAGTATTATGGAATAACAAAAATCAGCTAACAGCAGAATTTATTAAGCTTGAGATTTTCAACAACCAACTTCATAAAATGTATTTACAAGAAAATGCTTTTATAATTGGTCAAGAAGATTCTCTCCGTTTTAATCAGATTAAAGGAAGGGATATGGTAGGTGATTTCGTAAATAGCAAACTTGATTTAATAAAAGTTGCTGGTAATGGGCAAACAGTTTACTTTATCAGAAATAAACAACAAAAACTGACCGGAGTAAATAAAGCCGATTGTAGTGATATGAATATTTATATAGCTGACAGTAAAGTCCAAAAGATAGCATTGATAAATGAACCAGATGCGGTGCTACTGCCTATTAAAGATGCGTTAGAAAGTGATATAAAATTGCGCGACTTTAAATGGCTGGACGGAATTAGGCCAAAAACGAAGGAAGATATTTTTTGGTAAGTATTCAATATAAGTATCCTTTAAAATTATTTCATATAAGTTTTAACCAATGCCGACCGCTTTCATTAAATTTGAAAGATTTTTAAAATATGATTGCAGAGATAATAACAATAGGTGATGAATTATTAATTGGTCAAGTAGTGGACACTAACTCTGCATGGATGGGTGAAGTGTTAAATCAGGCCGGAATTAAAATAAACAGAATTACTTCTGTTTCAGATAATCATAATGAGATTATAAGTACCTTAAAAGAAGCTTCATTACGTGCTAATTTGGTATTAATAACTGGTGGACTTGGACCTACAAATGACGATATTACCAAGAAAACACTTGCAGATTATTTTAACGTAAAAATGCGCTTTGACGAAAAAGCTTTTGATGATATAGTTCATTTGTTTTCAATTCGTGGTAGAGAGGCGACAGCATTAAATCGACTGCAAGCAGAAATTCCATCTAATTGTATAACGCTTTATAATAAAGTAGGTACTGCACCTGGGATGTGGTTCGATGTAGACGATGTAGTATATGTAAGTATGCCCGGCGTTCCATATGAAATGAAATATTTAATGGAGCAGGAGGTGTTACCTAGAATTAAAACGAGATTTAAAACTCCGTTTATCGTTCATAGTACTATACTGACATTTGGTATTGGAGAGAGCTTTCTTTCCGAGAAAATCGCTGCCTTTGAAAATTCGCTCCCATCAAATATAAAATTGGCTTATTTGCCTAGTGCCGGATCTGTTCGCCTAAGGTTGTCTGGCAGTGGTGATGATGAACAACAATTGAGGCAGCAATTGAAAAGATTTACTGATGACATTAAGGGACTTGTAGGTGAATATATTTATGGCTTTGAAAAAGATGAAATGCCACAAGTAGTTGGCGAATTATTGAAATCAAA
>CALQOD010000034.1 GCA_943332105.1 Chitinophaga pinensis
TATTCTAAGTACTTATTTAGCAGGAAGAATTTACAGAGTAGGGATATTAATGTATGGTAAAAAACCTACTTATAAGGAGATAAGAAAGTGGATTTTCTATAAAGACTAGAAATGAAAAAAATTGCAATTATTGATTGCGGAACTAATACTTTTAACCTGTTAATTGCAACAAAAATTAATGGCAATTTAAAACCATTAATTAAAAAAAGGCGGGTTGTAAAACTTGCTGAGCATAATAAAAATGAAATAACCATAAATAAAAATGCGATTGCTCGTGCGATTTCCACAATGACTTTCTACAAAAAAATCATTGATCGCGAGAAAATTGATTCAAGAAACATTTACTGTGTAGGCACTTCTGCAATTAGAGATGCGACAAATAGCAAGTCATTTATAAATCAGATAAAAATCAAATCGAGAATAAACATACAACCTATTAATGGCATAAAAGAAGCCTCTTACATCTTTACTGGAATTTTAAACGAAGGAGTGTTTTCAGATGAAACCGTTTTAATTATGGATATTGGTGGAGGAAGTGTAGAATTTATAATTTCAGAAGACAAAAAAATAGTTTGGAAGAAAAGCTTTCCTATAGGATCAGAGAGAATTTTAAACTTTATTCAGCCTATATTTCCATTTTCAAAACTAAATAAATTAGCCAACAACAAAATCTTTGAGTTAGAATTAAAAGATTTATTAAAGGCAATAACTAAGTATAACCCCGAAATATTAATTGGATCAAGTGGTTCTTTTGAAAGTTTAATTTCTATAAAAAACAATTTGGTTCCAAAAAAACCACTAATAAATACATATAAACAGCGATTAAAAATCTCCGATTTTAATATAATTTATACTGATTTAATGAAAAAAGATTTTAAAGGCCTTCTATCAACCCCAGGATTGATTAGAATAAGGGCTAAAATGATCATTCCCTCGATAATGCTTATTAAATTTGTACTACAAAAAATGTACAAACCGCAAATAATAGTATCCAAATATTCACTTAAAGAAGGAATAGCCTTCACCGTTTTAAAAGATCATTAATTATGGCAAAGATATTAATCGTTGACGACGAAAAAAGTATAAGAAACAGTTTGAGAGAAATACTTGAATATGAGGGTTATCAAGTAAAGGATGCTTGCGATGGCCAAGAAGGTTATAAAATGGCATCCGAAGAGAAGTTTGACATAATTCTTTCAGATATCAAAATGCCTAAGATGGATGGCATTGAATTGCTCGAGAAGCTAAAAGAAGCAGGAATCGATAGTCAGATTGTTATGATATCAGGACATGGCACTATTGAAACTGCGGTTGAGGCAATAAGAAACGGTGCGTTTGATTTTATTGCCAAACCATTGGATTTGAACAGGGTGCTTATTACACTCAAAAACGCATTAGCAAATTCCACTTTAGTAAAAGAAACCACTAACTTAAAAAAGAAGGTGCTTCGAAGTAATGAAATAATTGGAGAATCTAATGCCATCAACAACATCAAAGCGTTGATAGAAAAAGTAGCTCCAACAGATGCACGCGTACTGATAACTGGGGAGAACGGCACAGGTAAAGAATTAGTTGCAAGAATGATTCATGAATTAAGTCCACGAAATGTAAAGCCAATTGTTGAAGTTAATTGTGCGGCAATACCCTCTGAGCTAATTGAAAGTGAATTATTCGGTCATGAAAAAGGAGCTTTTACCTCGGCTATCAAGCAACGAATAGGCAAATTTGAACAAGCTCATGAAGGCACATTATTTCTAGATGAAATTGGAGATATGAGCCCTTCGACACAAGCGAAAGTTTTGCGTGTACTTCAAGAAAATAAGATTACTCGGGTTGGTGGAGAAAAAGAGATATCTGTAAATGTTAGAGTTATTGCAGCAACAAATAAAAACTTAAACCAAGAAATCGAAAATGGAAATTTTCGCGAAGATTTATATCATCGTTTAAGTGTTATTCTTATTAAAGTGCCTACGCTTAATGAACGAGACAACGATATTCCATTAATAGCAAATCATTTTATGAAAGTAATTTGCCAAGAACATCGAATTCAAGAAAAAACTTTTTCAAAAGGTGCATTAAAAGCCTTACAAGTGCTAATATGGACAGGAAATATTCGTGAATTACGAAATGTTATTGAACGCTTGATTATTTTGTGTGGCAATGAAATAACGGAACAAGACGTAAAGTTATTTGCAAGCAAGTAGTCTATTTCTGTTTCTTACAACAGGCATTCAGATTCTCATATGCTATAGGATCAGCGGGCAGCGAATCTGCATCGTATCCGAGCTTAGTTATATCAATTTGAATAGTTTGAATAGTTGTCTTTTTTTGATCAAACTTTACTCTAACAATATGTGATTCAATATCAAAGTTTACTTTTTTGACTCCTTTTTCGAAGCGAAGATTTTTTTCAATCGTTTCTTTACAATGTTCGCATTGTCCGCTAGTTTTAATTTTAGCTTCTATTATTTGCGCTTTAACTCCTGAGAAGGCCATTAGTATTAAAGCAATTAAGATGATTAATTTTTTCATGATTATTTGATTTATTTTTGAAATTTCATTCTGAATCCGATATACCCTTTGGCTCCCATAACGGGACCGTATATACGAGTAGCATCGAATTCACTACTAAACGGATTATTGGCTGATATTATTGGATTCTTCTGCATCGTGTTCAGCAAATTTTCGCCTCCAAAATACAATTCCCATTTTCTAAACTGCTTTGTAATTTGTGCTTGTAATAAGAACACAGAGGGCGATTGTTCTAATTGTACTTCATTACTGCCCGCTTTAGATGGGAGTGTTTTTGAACTTTCCCATTGTAAGGTAGCATCAAAACGCCAGATTTCATTTTCTGTTGTATAACCTGCATTAGCAAGTAATTTATAAGGAGCTACTAATGGTTTTTGAACTGATTTCACATTGGTGTAATCACTTTTTACATTATCGTATTTCCCTGCGATTTTAAACTCGAGATTATTATTAAAAGTATTTGAAATTGTAAGTTGCGAGCTTAATGCACTTGATTCCCCATTTAAATTGTAATAATAGATGGCCTCATTTGATGAATACTGATCTGTTACAATCTGATTAACAAAGTAGGTATAATAAACATCGGCCGCAATTGTATAACGACCCTTCGCATATTCGTTCTTATGTGTATAGTTGAAGCCTCCATTCCACGCATTTTCCATGTTTAATTTCTCGAGCACAACTAATTGCTTTCCGTTTAACATCACACTTAAATTATCGGTTAAATAATTCGGAGATCTTCTGCCCTCACCTACTGAAAATCGAATTACCGATTTTTCATTCATATTATAACGTACATTAATACGAGGGGTGATAAAAAATCCAAATAACGAATGATCATCAGCACGCAAGCCCGCTATTAATCCGAATTTTTCATTGAACGATTCATAAGAATATTCCGAGTAAATTCCGGGAGCATTTTCTGTTCGATTTAATTCAATACCATCCAACTGCTGCTTCCAAACATCCGATTTAAAGTCGACGCCCAACTTATATTTATGCTGTGTAATACCAATGATGTTAATATAGCTAACATTAAAATAGCCTGAATACTGATTAGCATTCAGAATTCTTTTTCCGAAATACGATTGATGATCATGAAAAGTATTGCTTGCTTGTATTCCAATCGACTTCCATGGTTTTTCCGGAAACATCCATCCTGATTTCAAAATTGCTTCAACACGATTTGTTTTCACTTGAAATCCGTAATGATTAAACGTTTGCAAATCGACATTCTCATCAAACGCATTTTGTCCTCCACTACGCACTTCACTTAGTGCTTTTACAATCATTTGCCCTTCGTATTTATTCCCTTTTCGAAAATCAAAATGATTATACACATTTACCAACTGAAGCTTTGGCTGATCAATGAATCCGTCGCTGTTTCTATCGGGTTCGGCTAGCCGAAAACTAGAGTGTGCCATCAAAATGTACTTCACATTTTCTGAAAGTGGAATATCGGCAATTACATTTAACTCATTGCGCCCTTCAGTATCTGAAAATCCGTTTAAGAACAACGACTTTTCGCAAGACGGCTTTTTGAAAGACAAATTAATTTGTCCCGTTATGGCTTCATATCCGTTAGCAACTGAGCCTGCACCCTTTGAAATCTGAATTGACTCGAGCCATGGTCCTGGAACATAATTCAATCCGAATGGAACGGCAAGACCTCTTAAAGTTGGAACTACATCGCCCAGCATTTGTGTATACAAACCAGACAAACCTAAAAGTTGAATTTCTTTTACTCCTGTAACGGCATCACCGTAATTTACATCTACTGATGGATTAGTTTCAAAACTTTCAGAAAGATTACAACAAGCGGCCTTTAGAAGTTCGCCTTCATTTAAAACTTCTGCACTACGGGTTTTCATCAACGACATTTCAGTTGCATCTCGCTTTTGAACGATATTTACCTCTGATAAATTAACTGTTCCAACATTTAATGTGACGTAAAAATTGCAGTTTGTTTGGTCTTTTAAATCAACTATTACCGGAATATTTTTATTAGTTGAAACAAGTAGGTTATAATTCAAGGTTGGATCAAAACGAAGCTGAAACTTTCCATTTTCATCTGTTTGAATTTCACTTTCATTGATTTGATTATTAACTACTATAACGCTCGCATAAGAAAAGGGCAATGTATCGTTGGATGCATTTACCATGTAGAGTGTGGCGTCACATGTTTTTATTTGTCCGAAGGAAAGCAAAGGCAAACATCCGGAGATTATAATAAAGAGTATTTTTTTCATAATTAGCTATAAGAAGTTAGAGAAACAATTAAAAAATTGAATCTCATATTCTCATTGCCAGCATGCGCTTAAACTGATCCTGAACGATTGGTATATCAGGTGGGGGATGCATAGTATTATAAAAAGATACTATTTGAGATTGGAAATGTATTTCGAAAAATGAAAAATCTAATTGAGCGCAATCTAAAAAACATAGTTTTTGTTTGCCATCGATAAAATATAGTGGAAACCCAACGTAGCTGGTGAGCGTCTTACAACAATCAGTTGATTTATTTTCAGTCTGAGAAAAATGTTTACTCTCGCAACAACAGGAAGTAGCCATTTTGTTTTTAGGAGAGTTAAGGCAGGTATGCAACGAGACAAGTCCTCCTGCTATACCCCAAAATATGAGAAATAGTAGAAATAATCTTCTGATGCGTTGTGTTCGTGACATGCTACAAAGGTAATGAGTAAAACATCGAAATAAAAGCAAATCATGCAATTACATCGTCTAAAATCATATTGGAAGAAAGAGCCTTTTTACTACCTTTACCTCCTTAAAAAATCACTATATATGAGTTTTATAGCACTTATTCACGCAAGGGAAATTTTAGATTCTAGAGGAAACCCTACCGTAGAGGTTGATGTTTATACGCAAAATGGCATAATGGGACGTGCGGCTGTACCATCGGGAGCATCAACAGGTAAACATGAAGCCGTTGAGTTAAGAGATAATGATAATTCAAGGTATGTCGGAAAAGGCGTATTAAAAGCAGTTTACAACATTAATACGGTTATTGCTCAAGAGCTAAAGGGAATGTCGATTTTCGATCAAAAATTAATTGACGAAAAAATGATTAGCATGGACGGCACAGAGAACAAGTCGGTTTTAGGTGCTAATGCGATTTTAGGTGTATCAATGGCGGTAGCAAAAGCAGCTGCGATTGAATCAGGAATGTCGCTTTATAAATATGTGGGAGGTGTAAACGCTAATTTACTTCCCTTACCAATGATGAATATTCTGAATGGTGGTGCACACGCTGATAACAAAATAGATTTTCAGGAATTTATGATTATGCCAACTGGTGCGGATCGTTTTTCGGAATCTTTAAGAATGGGCACAGAAGTTTTTCATGCCTTAAAAAAAGTATTAAAAGACAAAGGACTTGGTACTAACGTAGGCGACGAAGGCGGCTTTGCACCCAACTTACAAAGCAATGAAGAAGCTATTCAATGTGTGATGACAGCCATTGAAAAAGCAGGATATAAGCCAGGGGTTGACATTTTCATTGCTATGGATGCAGCGACAACAGAGTTTTATGACGAAGCTACTGGTATGTATATTTTGAAGAAAAGCACAGGCGAAAAAATGACATCCTCTGAGATGGTTTCCTTTTGGAAAGGATGGTGCAATCAATATCCGATTATATCCATAGAAGACGGACTAGCGGAAGACGACTGGAAAGGATGGGAGGAATTAACACAAACTTTGGGCGACAAAATTCAATTAGTTGGAGACGACTTATTTGTTACAAACACAAAGCGATTGCAAAAGGGAATTGACGAAAATATTGCAAATTCTATTTTAGTAAAAGTTAATCAAATTGGCAGTTTATCAGAAACAATGGAAGCAGTTAAGCTTGCCAAAGAAAATGGATATACTGCAGTGATGTCGCACCGTTCAGGAGAAACGGAAGATTATACAATTGCGGATTTATCAGTTGCACTATCAACAGGACAAATTAAAACAGGATCTGCATCAAGAAGTGATAGGATCGCAAAGTATAATCAACTATTAAGAATTGAGGAGGAATTAGGAGAAAGTGCTGAATTTAATGGTCGTAATTTTAAATTTTTAAGTTAGTGCTTTATGAATGATAATCTATCCGACGAAGAACTAAACGAAGACGAGAATGAACTTAATGATGAAAATGATTTCGCAGGCGAAATTGTTGAGGAACATTTAGACTCGTCCAAAAGAAGAAGGCGTAAAAAAGTAAAAATCCGCAAGCGTGTTAAAATAAAACGGAAGGCAAGTCCGAAAAAACGTATTAAAAAAACCCTTGAAATTATTATTTGGATTATCGTGGTGGCTGCCTTCGTGACAACGTTGGTTATTTTAATTCTTCAACTTGACCTTAATACAAAAAACAAAAAAACAAGGTCAGTAAGCATGATTGAAAATGCTAACACGCTTACTCATCAACAAAATAGATTAACATTCGATAAACATTTCTTATTGTGAAGTGTCGAGTAAATGATTAAATTCACCAATAAATTTTATTTCGCCTTTTGCAATAAACACAATGGATAACTTAAAAGATAAATTCGCCCAAAAAGCCCTGCCGCTAGCAGATGAAATAAAAGCCATGATTAAAGATCATGGTGATATTGTATTAGGAAGCTATACTCTTGAACAAGTATATCATGGAATGAAGGGTATGATAGGAATGGTAACAGAAACTTCAAAGCTTGATTCTGAAGAAGGTATCCGTTTCAGAGGTTTTTCTATTCCTGAATTACGCGAGAAACTACCTCAAGGAATCGGTGGTGAGAATTTGCCAGAGGGAATGTTTTATCTGCTATTAACTGGCGAACTTCCTACGGAAGAAGATGCACGTGAAGTTAGCAATGCTTGGGCGCGTAGAAGTCAAGTACCGAAGCATGTGTTCGATATGTTAGACTCCTTGCCAAAGCTAACGCATCCAATGACGCAATTTAGTCTTGCAATTTTAGCTATGCAGACAGAAAGTCATTTTGCTGCTGAGTACCGCAAAGGAATTAACAAGAAGCAATATTGGGAACCGATGTTTGAAGATGTAATGAACTGCATCGCTCGTTTACCAAGAATTGCAGCATATATTTATCGTAGAACATACAAAGACGGAGTTCATATCGAGCCTAATCCGAAATTAGACTGGGGTGCAAACTTTGCGCACATGTTAGGTTTCGATGATGATGGAATGAAATCGTTGATGCGTTTATATTTAACAATTCACGTTGACCATGAAGGTGGTAACGTTTCCGCACATGCGACACATTTAGTAGGCTCTGCATTAAGTGATGCTTACTATTCTCTTTCTGCAGGAATGAACGGATTAGCTGGTCCTTTACACGGATTAGCGAACCAGGAAGTAGTACGTTGGATTTACGATTTACGCGAACATTATGAAGGTCGTTTGCCAACCAAAGAAGAGATTGCTGATTATGTGAAGCAGACATTAGCTGCAGGAAGAGTTGTTCCTGGCTACGGACATGCGGTATTAAGAAAAACAGATCCTCGTTATATTGCACAGATGGAGTTTGCTCAAAAGAATTTAGCAGACGACGAATTATTTAAAATTGTGCAGATGTTATACGAAGTAGTACCAGAGATTTTAAAATCGACAGGTAAGATTAAAAACCCATGGCCAAATGTTGATGCACACTCAGGTGTATTATTGATTCACTACGGATTAGTAGAATATGATTTCTATACAGTATTATTTGGTGTGTCACGTGCTATTGGTGTATTGACATCATTGTTATGGGATCGTGCGTTAGGTCATCCTATTGAAAGACCAGGTTCTGTGACTACAGATTGGATGAAAGCGCAGGTGGAGAAAGCGTAAGTTGATTTGAAGATTTGAAGATTTGAAGATTCGTCAATTTGAAAATTAAATTTGATTAAAAAGTGATATAATTAAAGCCTCGAGGATTTCTTCGGGGCTTTTTGATTCTATAGTATTTTGAAACGAGAATGTGAATCTCACCTTATTACTTCAAAAAGATATCATACGCAAAACGAAGTATCAATAGGGAAACAATTGCGAGGAATAGTATTCGAATAAATCCGTTGCCCCTTGCAAAGGCTAGCTTAGTGCCGATTAAACTCCCAGTAACATTACATGCAGCCATTAGTATTGCAATTTCTATCAGATAATTTCCTTTCGAAATAAATACATACAAAGCTCCGAAATTAGAAACACAATTAATGAACTTAGAATAGGCAGATGCCTTGATAAATTCGAATCCGAATATCAATACAAATCCCAGCACTAAAAAACTTCCGGCACCAGGACCAAAAAATCCATCATAAAATCCAACAAAAGCACCTAGTAATAATCCGTAGAGTAGTTTTTGTTTTTCTGAGAGGCCTTTACTTTGTAGCTGACCTAAATCTTTTTTGATGAAAGTATAAATAGCCATCACAATCAGAATTAAAAGTATGACTGGCTTTAACTGTTCTGAATTTAGATAGCTGACAACGCTCGCTCCTGCGTAAGAAAAGATTAATGTAACAACTGAAATATAAAGTAAAAGTCGGTAATCAAATTTTATTCGCTTGCCATATTGAACAGCAGAAACGAAGGTTCCTGAAAATCCTGCGATTTTATTTGTTCCCATTAAAGTAGGCAATGCTGTATTCGGAAAATTCACGAGCAATGCAGGCAACTGAATAAACCCTCCTCCTCCAACGATAGCATCAATGAATCCAGCTGTGAATGCTAATAACACCAACGACAATATTGTTATCGCAGAATAATCAGCGAACAGATTTACAAAATTCATTTTCTAAATGAATCAAGCAGTAAAGAAATGGAATAGTCAAATTTCACCTAGGTATGTTCTTTAAAAATTCTATTTAACCATTTTAACATCGAGAAGGCTATTGCTGTTGCAATCAACAATAAAACACAATTCAAAATAAAGAAATCTGTTTTCTGTTCGTACTTATCCCACATACTAGCTAATACACCACTCAATTTATTTCCGATGGATGTACTTAAAAACCAACCTCCCATCATGAGTGCGGTAATTCGTGGCGGACTTAACTTAGAAACGAGGCTCAATCCCATAGGACTCAAGAATAATTCACCAATGGTAATTACACCGTAACAGGCTATGAGCCACCATACGGTTACTTTCTCTTGTCCGTTGCTACCCGCCTTTGCCGCAGCCACCATCACTAATGCTGATAGAGCAGATATAAATAATCCGTATGCTATTTTAGCAGGTGTAGAAGGTTCTTTCTTTCTGCCACGAAGCCAGGTAAAAAAGGCTACGACTAATGGCGTGAGCATAATTACCCAACCTGGGTTTATCGATTGACTTAAATTGGTTGCCCATACACTTATCTTTTCTCCTTCGGCAGGTAATTCAGCTTTCGCTTCGTTACGGAAGTAGATTGGGTAGTTTAATTCTTGCTTAACAACCCCATTCTCTTTTTGCAATCGGAAGTACTCATCATAAACGGGAACAGAATCTTTTGCATACGTTAATTGCTTTGATTGCTTCAAGGAATTAAAAACAACTTCACTCGTCCCTGTTAACGAACGATCCGTATAACGATCGGCCCATGTGTTTAGTGCAGATCCGTTTTGTTTAAATACTGCCCAAAATAAAATTACTACAGCAAAGATGGCGAGCATTGCACCGATTGGCGCTTTCTCTTCTTTAGGTGCAGTAAAATATATGTTAGCATAAAAGTAAAGTACAGGAAGGCAACTCAGAATAAATGCATCGGTACTATCACTACCAAAAATATTATCAGGAATCATCCATCCTATCACACCAAACACAACAGCAGGTAAAAGTATTAATGCAACTATCTTCGACATTGGCATATCGCCATCCTGAATTCCTTTTTTCTGATCGTATCCTTCGTAATGTTTTCTTCCTGATCTAAAAACGATGAGGCCGATAAACATACCGACACCTGCAGCCATAAATGCCCAACCCCAGCCAAGCATAATTTGCAAGGCAGCACCAAAGAAATTACAGATGAACGCACCGATATTAATCCCCATGTAGAAGATATTATATCCTTCGTCTTTTTTCTCTCGATATTCATCAGTCGAGTAAATATTACCGAGCAACGTAGATATATTCGGTTTGAAAAATCCGTTACCAGCAATTACGAGTGTCATACCAACATACAAGGCCGTAATATGATGAATACCCATGAGACAATAACCAAGTCCCATCATAACCCCACCAATTACTACCGCTCGCGAATATCCTAAATAACGATCGGCTATTAATCCGCCTAAAAACGGAGTAAGAAATACCAACGCTATGAAGGTCCCGTATAAATCCGATGCTTCGGCTTCTGTCATAGCAAAACCATCTTTCACATCTTTCAGATAAAGTGTAAAGATTCCAATCATTAAATAGTAGCCGAAGCGTTCCCACATTTCAGAGAAGAATAGAAATGGTAATCCGGAAGGATGTTTTTTCATAACTGTCGTTTGAGTTTTTAAAAATAAAGAAAAATTTGAAGATTTGACAATTTGGAAATTTGGTGATTTGATGGATAAAATAAATAGTTATTCAATAAATTGAAGCTTTTAATTTATCTTAATGAACGTTCTTTCTTTTGTCTTGACACAAAATGAAAGAACCAAAGAAAAAGTTCAATCCCGATAGCTATCGGGAGCACTTTATTCTTTTGCTCCGCAAATTTTTTCCTTGATAAAATTGCTACAAATTCAGTGATTTCCTCACTAGCTCGGAACTTCTAAATTTGCTTAACGCAATTTTACCTTCGTCAAAAACCGAATAAACTGAGGCCAATTATTTTATTTTTTAATTCTTCGATGT
The DNA here is from genome assembly GCA_943332105.1 of Chitinophaga pinensis. GTDB lineage: Bacteria > Bacteroidota > Bacteroidia > AKYH767-A > OLB10 > CAINEC01. The sequence goes on from CALQOD010000034.1 coordinate 11,343, forward strand.
AATGCCAGCTAATTCGGTATCTGATGGCATAGTCCAAAAAAAAGCAGGATCCTCACTGCTCTCTATACCATGGGGGGGACAGCAGCCCCACCCCACAGTAAAATTATCTAAATGAAAATAATTATTCGGTTATTAAGCATTTACAAACGTTTAATGATATCAAGCAAATCATCCAAATAAAAAATCCCGAGATGACTCTCGGGATTTTTTTAATCAAGATTTTAATCTTTTACGCAACGTACCGACAAAGCTGATGACATGTATAAGTTAAACCGTTGTAAAAATCTATTTGCGTAACAAAGTGATCGATTGTATGCTTCCACCTGTGAATGCTTTGTAACACTCCACCAAAGTCCATATTCACCAATATTACTATTAGAGCCATTTAATGCCCTGTATCCACCAGGCAAACCTGTAAACCCACTTTGATTTGTAGCTCCTTCATTGGGGCTTCCCCAATGATATAAATCTATCTCTTTCATTTGGCCACCTGCATTTAATTCACCCAAATTATTTTCAAGAATAGTCCATTCTTCATCAGATGGCACATGCCAACCTGTTGGACACAATCCACGTGAATCCGCAACTGCATACCAATTATATAATTTACCATAAACAGAACCATTAAAGCTTTCATTATTATAATAACACCATGCAGGTTGTTGATTTTCACCTGCGGCAACCCAATCTCTATCTGATTTTACTTCAAGAATCAAATCGCCATTGGCAAAGCGATCAGCATTTAAATTTTCGGCACTCCAAATTTGAGAACCAATTTTTACACTTTCAGATATGTGATTACTAGCCATCGACTTTGAATCTGTTGATTTTTTTGAATCTCCGTTTAAACTTGATAAAGGTGTAGCATACGATTTTTTAAAGCCAAGCAATAAATCGAGATTTGATTTTGGTATTGCAAAGTTTAAATTTTGTCCATCCTCAAATGCCCCCACTGCAATTCCTACTAATAATCCATTTGCATTTAAAACCGGTCCTCCACTACTACCATGAGAAATTGGTGCACTTATCTGAATTAACTTGGTACCATCCCAATCACGTAATCCACTTACAATCCCTTCAGAAATTGTTGCTTCTAGCCCTTTAGGACTTCCTAATACATACACTTTTTGTCCAGGTGTTGGAGTTGAAGTAGACATTTTAATTGCAGGCTTGTTTACTCCTTTTACTTTTAAAATAATTAAGTCCACTTCTTTATCGACGGCAACATAGCCTTCAATTTCATATTTAGCTGCAGAACTATTGGTATAACAAAAAGCTTCGTTCGCACCCTCTACTACATGATAGTTAGTTGCGATTAAATTAGCACCCACAAAAAATCCAGATCCTTGTCCAATTTCTGTTTCAATAGTAACGGTTGAGTTGACATTGTTTTTATAAACCAGCTCGGCAGATTGTGCTGCTGCAAAAAAACTAATCAAGACAAAACAAACAATTACATTTATTTTTTTCATCGTAATAGGGATAACTGATTTTTCAAACAATAATAAAAACTCAACTACTTCACATACCCACTCGCTTTCTCTAACACCGCTTTAATTCCATCTACGTTTTTACCACCAGCAGTTGCGTAGAAAGGTTGTCCTCCACCACCGCCTTGTATGTCTTTCGCTAATTCACGAATGATATTGGTTGCGTTCAATGATTTTTCTGCAACTAAATTCTCTGCGATGATTAAAGAGATCATCGGTTTGCCATCAGCATCAGAAGCCAGTAAACAGTATAAATTATCAATCTGATTTTTTAGCTCGAAGGAAATATTTTTAATCGCTTCAGCAGGTAAATTCACTGTTGCAATGATGCAGTTCACACCGTTGATATTTTCAACTTTACCCAACAACTCTTTCTTGATGCTCTGCGCTTTCTCGTGAACAAATTGTTCTACTTGTTTCTTCAATGCATTCGTTTCTTCAATCAACGACTCTACTCCTTTCACAACATCTTTCGGATTATTTAAAAGCGATTTCACCTGTGCCATTACCTGTGATTGCTCTTTGAAATAATTTTCTGCACCTTCACCAGTAATGGCTTCTATACGTCGAACACCTGCTGCGACAGCGCTTTCTGCTACTAACTTCACCATTCCTATTTCACCAGTTGCAGCAACGTGTGTTCCTCCACAAAGCTCGACAGAGTATGCAGGATCAAATGTGATAACACGAACAAAGTCGCCATACTTTTCACCAAACAATGCGGTTGCACCTGAGTCGATGGCTTTTTGAATAGGCACATTGCGTTGCTCGTTCAACAGGATGTTTTCGCGCACCTTTTGATTCACGATTTTTTCAATCTGTAAAATTTCTTCGTCGGTAACTTTTGAAAAATGAGAGAAGTCGAAACGTGTTTGTTGCTCATTTACCAATGAACCTTTCTGTGCCACATGCGTGCCTAAAATCTGCTTTAAAGCCGAGTGAATCAAATGTGTTGCACTGTGATTTTTGGTAATTGATGAACGACGACCCGTATTAATAGTTGCAATAAATGTTGCTTCTAAATTCTTCGGTAAGGCATCAGCGTAATGAACAATCAGATTGTTTTCTTTTTGCGTGTCGGTAATAAATACTTTATCGCCATCAGCTTCTAACGTTCCCGTATCACCGATTTGTCCACCACTCTCTGCATAAAAAGGAGTTCTGCTTAAAACTATTTGAAATTGCTCTTTATTTCCTTTTTTGATTTTGCGATACTTTACAATTTCGCAAGCGCTGGTAGCTTCATCGTAACCTATAAACTCTACGCTATCATCTTCACTTACCTGCGTCCAATCGTCGGTAGTCATAGCAGTTGCTTTACGCGAACGATTTTTTTGCTCTTGCATGCAACGATCAAATCCTTCCATATCCACTTCTTTTCCACTCTCACGCGCCATTAGTTGGGTTAAGTCGATTGGGAAACCGAAGGTATCATACAACTCAAAAGCGAAATCGCCAGCGATAGTATTTCCTTCGTACGCTTCAAACTTTTTAATCCCAGTATCCAACGTACGTAAGAAAGAAAGTTCTTCTTCGTTAATCACACGCGCCACAAAATCGCGCTGAGCATCTAACTCTGGGAATACATGTGCAAATTGCGTTGAGATAATATCCACCAACTTGTATAAAAATGCTTCTTTTAAATTCAAGAAGGTAAATGCGTAGCGGACAGCACGACGTAAAATACGACGAATCACATAACCTGCTTTGTTGTTGGAAGGTAATTGTCCATCGGCGATAGCAAAAGAAATTGCACGAATATGATCCGACAATACACGCATTGCGATATCTGTCTTTTCAGAGGTTCCGTATTTAATGCCTGATGCTGCTTCAATAAAATTGATGGTTGGCGTAAACACATCGGTATCATAATTTGAAACCTTCATCTGAATAGCCATACACAAACGTTCGAAGCCCATTCCTGTATCGACATGCTTTGCAGGAAGTGGTTCAAGCGAGCCATCCGCTTTGCGGTTAAACTCCATGAATACGTTATTCCAGATTTCAATCACCTGCGGATCGGAAGCATTCACTAAATCTTTTCCATCGATTTGCTTACGCGCTTCCTCCGTGCGCAAGTCGACATGAATCTCAGAACATGGTCCGCATGGGCCTTGCTCCCCCATCTCCCAGAAATTATCTTTTTTATTTCCACGAAGAATACGGTCTTCATTAATCCATTTCTTCCAGTAATCATAAGATTCCTGATCGAACGCTAGATTTTCTTTTGCATCTCCCTCAAAAACGGTCACGTATAAACGGTCCTTCGGCAGCTTGTAAACATTCACAAGTAAATCCCACGCCCACTCGATAGCTTCCTCTTTGAAGTAATCGCCAAACGACCAGTTGCCAAGCATTTCAAACATGGTGTGATGGTACGTATCTACTCCTACCTCTTCCAGATCGTTATGCTTACCCGATACACGCAAACACTTTTGTGTATTGGCTACACGCGTTGAAAATGGGGCTATATTACCTAAAATGATATCCTTAAACTGATTCATACCAGCATTGGTAAACATCAGGGTTGGATCATTTTTTATAACGATGGGTGCTGATGAAACAATGGTATGACCTTTCGATTTAAAATAATCTAAAAACCCTTGTCTGATTTGAGCAGCTGTTTGCATAATGCCTCTTTCGTTTGCTAATTAATTTATCTTATTTTTGTAATAACAGGCAAATTTAAAAATATAACCAATGCCGAAGGCAAAATATCACTTCAATACTGAATCGTTGAAATACGAGAAAGTTATTGTGAGCTTTAAAAAGCGCTTAGGGCGAGTTTTGGGATGGCTTTCAACGGCTTCGGTATTTGGGACTATTGTGATTTTAATTGCCTACAATTTTTTAGATTCTCCGAAGGAAAAACAGCTAAAACGCGAGATTGCGAAGCTACAAGATCAGTATGATTTATTGAACCAGCGGATTGATTTATCTAATTCAGTTTTAAAGGACTTACAAGTAAGTGATGATCAAATTTACAGAGTAGTTTTTGAAGCTGAGCCTATTCCGGCGGAAGTACGACAAGCGGGCGCTGGGGGAATTAATCGTTATAAATTGCTAGAGGGATTTGACAATTCAGATTTATTAATCAAGACAACACAGCGAATTGACAAACTAACACGCCAATTATACATTCAGAGTAAATCGTTTGATGAGGTATTTAAGTTAGCAAAGCAAAAAACGCAGATGCTGGCATCGATACCAGGGATTCAACCTCTATCCATGAAAGGCTCTTCACATATTGCTTCGGGATTTGGCTATCGTATTCATCCCATCTATAAAACTGCGAAGATGCATACTGGGATTGATTTTGCAGCTCCTACCGGAACGCCTATATATTCTACTGGAAATGGAGTTGTAAGTCAAACAGAGTTTAACGGTCGTGGTTATGGGAACAATGTAATTATCAATCATGGCTATGGTTATCAGACCTTATATGGGCATATGACGAAATTTGTGGTGCGTCCGGGACAAAAAGTACAGCGTGGCGACTTAATAGGATATGTTGGAAGTACTGGATCTTCTACTGGTCCGCACTGCCATTATGAAGTTATGAAAGGCGGACAAAAAATAGATCCTATTAATTATTTTTATAACGACCTTACACCTCAGGAATACGAACAAATTCGAATTCTTGCTGCTCAAGAAAATCAATCATTCGATTAAAACTATTGCATATGCCAATCATGGATTTCGACAAAGAGCCAGAGCGCTTGTATTACAGCATCGGCGAAATAGCAGAGATGTTTAAAGTTAACACATCCCTGATTCGTTTCTGGGAGAATGAATTTGAAATTCTTCAGCCGAAGAAGAATAAGAAAGGCAATCGTTTATTTACTCCGGAAGACTTAAACAATCTGAAGATTATTTTTCACTTAGTAAAAGAAAGAGGATATACGTTGGAAGGTGCAAAGAAGAAATTGGCAGGCAACAAGAACGATATCGAAATTCAAATGCAATTGAAAGACACCCTTACACGCATGAAGGGCTTTTTGACAGAGCTGAAAGAATCGTTATGATTTTTTTAAACTACTGACTTTAAAAGTAAAAAATTTGTGGAATAAAAAGCTGAGCACTCCAATAGAAAGTGCTGATACCGCACGTGCAAATGTTGGATACCATTCCAATTGATGAATAAGGAAATTCATAAATAAATAATTCAGCATTAAAACAAACATTGCTACCAATACAAAACGAGAAAAGGCAGAGGTAGTTTTCATTTCCGAATCAGTAAACACTAAATATTTTGATATTGAAAAATTGGTGACTAATCCGCAAGAATAAGAAATCACGAGTGAAATAGTTGTCGCTTTCAAGGCAAAACTTCCGAACAGGGTTACAGGTAATTTATCGAATGCATAATTAAAGCATAGATAATACAAGCTTACATCAACGACTGTTGCTACACCTGCTGCGATAAAATATTTAAATACGCGCGACTGAAGAAACTCTAAAATCTTATTCATTAGTAAACGCTGTTCGTAGAAAGGTAATTAGTCACATAATCGCTCACACCTTCTTCCAAAGAAGTGAAAGGAGTTGAATAGCCTTGAGCCATTAACTTACTCATATCGGCTTCTGTGAAATACTGATACTTATCACGTATATCAGCAGGAATATCTACATATTCGATATCCGTTATTTTATTTAATGCTTTAAACGTTGAATCTGCTAAATCGTAAAACGAACGTGCAGTTCCTGTTCCTAAATTATAAATTCCAGATTGTGTATTATTCTGCATCAAGAACACACAAACATTAACCAAGTCCTTCACATAAATAAAATCGCGAAGCTGCCAACCATCTTTATAATCGGGGCGATGCGAGCGGAACAATTTTACTTTGCCTGTATTGTTTATTTGATGGAATGAATGAAAAATTACCGATGCCATGCGCGCCTTGTGATTCTCATTCGGGCCATACACATTAAAGAATTTTAAACCTTGCCATTGCGGAGGTGTATTATTTTGTTGTAAAGCCCAAATATCAAACTCCTGCTTCGACCATCCATAAGGATTTAGCGGATGAAGTGAAGGAATCTCTTTGTGATTATCGGCATAACCGTGCTCGCCACCGCCGTAAGTTGCGGCAGAAGATGCGTAAACGAGCGGAATATTATTCTCCGTACAGATATTCCAGATAGACTTAGTGTAGTTCACATTCAACTCATCAAAAATCTCTTTGTTAAATTCAGTAGTATCTGTACGTGCACCGATGTGAAAAACAAATGACACTTCCGAAGCATTTTCATCGAACCATTTAAGAAAATCAGCGCGATCCATTTTATCACTACACTTTTTTAATGACCAATTAACTTTCTTTTGTTCGTTGGAAAAATTATCGACCATCAAAATATTTTCTATTCCGATACTATTCAATTTCCCTACTAAAACGCTACCTATAAAGCCTGCAGCACCTGTTACTACAATCATGATTTAAATAAATATTGGCTCTAAAATTTCAGGAATCATTCCCGCTTTAAAGCCTTCATTAAACAAAGTTTCAATGGCTTTTTTACCATCTTGGCCCAAAGTTACCGAAAATTCATTCACATATAAATCGATATGCTGCTGTTGCACTACGGAATTCATCTCCTGCGCATGCTGTGCGATATAGTCTTTACTAGCTTCTGGATTAGCGAATGCAAATTCAACTGAAGCTCGGATAATAGTATCTATTTTATTTTTTTCTTCTTCGGATAAACTTCGCTTAACAGCAATACACCCTAAAGGAATTGGCAAACCTGTTTTGCTTTCCCATAGCTCACCTAAATCGGCTACTTTAAAAAGCCCTTTTTGCTGATAGGTGAAACGATTTTCATGAATGATTAAACCGGCATCACAACGACCACTTAATACGGCCTCTTCAATTTCTGAAAAAACCATTTCTACTTTCGCCTTGCATTCAGGAACAAATATGCTCATCAATAAATTCGCAGTTGTTCGAGCACCAGGAATTGCAAAGGTTTTGTATTTTAAGTCCTCCAATGTTAGAGGAACTTTACTAATGATTAATGGTCCACAGCCACGACCAAGAGCGCTACCTGAATTCAAAATTTGATACTTATCAGAAACCAAGGCAAAAGCAGCAAAGCTCATTTTTGTGACATCAAACCTTTCCTCAGCCGCATTTTTATTGAGTGCTTCAACATCGAGCAAATGGGGCGTCCATGTATTATTTTCGTACAAACGATTGTGAATCATTGCATCGAAAATAAAGGTGTCGTTGGGACAGGGCGAAAACCCTATAGTATATTTTTTATTCATTAGTCTTGCAAAGGTAGAATTTGTAATTTATTTCAAACAATAATATTAAAATTGTTTAATTTGCAGAGCCATGCTGCCCGAACAACCCGTTACGAGTCAAAAGAAAAGTAAACTGATCCGACTATTAATTTTAATTAATGTCGCTGTTGCTTTTATGCTTTTATGTGTGCAGTTATCCTGCAAAATTTCGCCTGAATCATTTTGGGTATTTGAACCTCTATCTTATACCTATCCATTTATTGCCTTAATTAACATCCTATTTATTATTTTTTGGCTAGTTAGAAGAAGTAAGTATGCTTTTATTTCGCTTGCCATTATTATAATGGGCTACGACAAACTTGCGCTAATGTACCAACCGCCAATGTTTGTTATTGAATCGCCAGTATCGAAGAATCAATTCAAAGTAATGAGTTACAATGTACGCTTATTTGATTTATACAATTGGAGTGGAAATAAAAAAACACGAAGTGAGATTTTTAATATATTAGTTAAAGAATCGCCGCAGGTAATATGCTTTCAGGAATATTATCACAGCGACGACAATGATTTTTCGAACAATGATACAATTGGTGAGTTATTAAAATTAAAGTATCGGCAAATTGAATATGGATTAACATTACATAAAAAATATCATTGGGGATTAGCCACATTTAGCAACTATCCAATTGTCAATAAAGGATTATTATTTTTCACTCCAGGAAGCACCAATTTCGGGATGTACTGTGATGTACTTTACAAAAATGATACATTACGAATTTACAATGTTCATCTGCAATCGAACCATTTGAAAAAGAAAGATTATGTATTCATCGATAATCCGCAGATAAGCGATAAAGAAAAATTTGTTGAAGGAAGCATTTCGATTTTTAAGCAAATAAAAACGGGTGCATCAATCCGCAGTGCGCAAGTTGATGAATTAAGTGAGAGCATTGAAAATTGTCCTTACCCTATCATTGTTTGTGGCGACTTTAACGACCCTCCCTATTCGTATGCCTATAACACCATTAGCAGACATTTGCAAGACACCTACTTAGAAAAAGGGAAAGGATTTGGTATAAGTTATAACGGAACTTTTATTCCGTACCGCATCGATTATATTTTACACAGTGATTATTTTGAGTGTTTGAAATACTCGATGGTACGCAAGAAGTTAAGTGACCACTACCCGATTGTTGTCATATTAAAGCCAAGAGGAAAGCATTAATTTTCTGCTACTGCTCCGCCTTTATAAAGCTGCTTACGATAACGTTCTGAAGGAGAAGGAATAAAATCACCTAACCCTAACCGTGACCAAATCTCGTCGATATGCTTTGCAGTTTTTTGATCAGCTGCAAGAATATTTGGCCACTCTCTCTCAAAGTTATCAAGCTCTTTAGTTTTACGGGTGCCATCAAAAACAATATGACTCACTTCATCATCCGTATCTGAAGTAATCACTAGGTGATCTCGCTTAGGGTCTACGTTATTAGAGAATCGCCATACCGCATCTGCAACGCTAGAAATATCCACATTCGCTTCGAGGAAAATTAAAACTTTAACTTTTTTGAAGGCAGAAGAACTGAATATTGTTTTAGCAAGACTTTTCACATGACCTTTTCTATTTTTCTCGATAGAGACAAACATTAGAGGAATACCAAGCGAAAGCAAAGAGTCATTTACATGGATAATCTCTGCATGATTTTTTAGTTCGTCATGAATAGCAGCTAAGTCATTACTTGAAAAAACAGCGTTCACATTTGGAGACGGGCTATCCACTAATTCTTCTTTTAATTTCTTGGTTGCATCAATTCCCATCTTACCACCAAAGGCCATTGTTGAACAACTATGATCAAGAACATCTGTCGGACCTTGATTGAAAATGATATCACGCGCGACATCGACATTTTCAGCAATATAGTTTGCTACTTCAATAGTATTATGAATGTTCACATCGCCGTCTACCACAATCATCATCTTTGTAAACATCATTTGCCCAGCGCCCCAAAGGGCATTCATCACTTTTAAAGCCTGCCCAGGATAATCTTTTTTAATTTTTACGATAACCAGATTATGAAACACTCCTTCAACGGGAAGAATCATATCTACTATTTCTTGAACAGCCGTCATTTTGATTGGAGCTAAGAAAATACGCTCCGTTGCTTTACCAATCCAAGCATCTTCTTGCGGTGGAATTCCTACGATGGTAGTTAAATAAACAGGATTCTTTTTATGGGTGATTGCTGTGATATGAAAACGAGGATAATAATCTGCGAGTGAATAATAGCCAGTATGATCACCAAAAGGCCCTTCCCAGATCAAATCCTCTTCAGGATCTACATAACCTTCGATCACAAAGTCTGCATCAGCAGGCACTTCCATATCGATTGTTAAACATTTTACTAACTCTACTTTTTTCTTGCGTAAAAATCCGGCGAGCATAAATTCATCTACACCATCTGGAAGAGGAGCTGTTGCTGAATAAGTTAAAGCAGGGTCGCCACCAATAGTAACGGCTACGGGCATCCGCTTTCCTAATTTTTTATACTCATTAAAATGACGAGCAGAAACTTTATGTCGGTGCCAGTGCATACCTGTAAGCGTTGGACCGAAAACCTGCATACGATACAAGCCGACATTACGAATACCAGTAATAGGATCTTTAGTTTGAATAACCGGTAAAGTAATAAAAGGACCACCGTCTTCTGGCCAGCATTTAAGGACTGGCAATTTCGTTACATCAGGGTCCTTCATCACTACTTCCTGACAAGCACCCTTTCCTCTGATATTCTTAGGCATCCAGGAAGCAATTTCTCCAAGCTGTGGTAACACCTTCAACTTATCAAACATAGAATTCTTAGGACCTGTTAAGGTCTTGAATAAATTCTCGATGTCATGTCCAATCTCATCTAAGTTATCTACTCCTAAAGACATAGCCATGCGCTTTTCTGTCCCCATTGAATTAATCAATACTGGAAAATCGTGTCCTGTATTTTCAAACAACAAAGCAGGACCATATACCTTAGAAACGCGGTCTGTAATTTCTGCAATTTCTAATTCGGGATTGACATACTCTTTTATGCGCACTAATTCGCCCTTCGACTCTAAATAGGATATAAATGCTGCTAAATCTTTAAACGCCATTTTATTTTTTATTTACAACAATGAACTCTTTGAAAATGTTTTGCTGTTAATACATTTCATATTCGTAACGCATAATCATGTGTGTATCACGACCGGCACGCGTCAAATCTGTTTCATAAACTACTTCTTCTTCTATCCTACTTTCTTGATTATACTGAAAGGCGTTGCGGGCAATCACAAAGTTGTTTTCGTCAGACAATAACTCTTCAATAATACGACCTTGATCATCATATGCAAGTGTAGTTATACGCGTATAATAACCTCTCGTACTCTTTTTCACTAGGCGAAGATTTTCATCATATTCCGAAATAATTTCTAAAACCTTTTTGCCTTTTTCATTCAACTGTAGGCAATGCTCTTCTAATTCATTAGCATTGTAGGTATACTCTGTAATTGTTTTTCCGTTATCACCTTCAACAGTATAACGCATTAACAACCCTTTATCGTTATATTCATACAAATGCATCTTGCTTTGCGATTCATCAGAATGATGATTGATTGTTTTTTTGACAACCAATTTATGCTCATTATAATTGTAATTCTCTGTCGATTCTAGTTCGCCATCAGCATCATAATAAGTAATCGTGACCGGAAGATTATTTTCATTATAAAAATACTCTGTGCGCTCGCCTGCCTCCTTACCATAAAACTTAGTAACAGCAGTTAGCTGATCACTTTCATTTCTATCATAATTAAACCGCTCTATGACTTCATCTAAGGGCATTTCAACAGAATGAGAAACCAACGAATCATGTTGATTCAACGTGTACGAATGACGTTCTTCTAATTCTCCATCCGAATTATATTTCGAATCGAAAATTACATGTCCTTTTTCATCGTACTCGATTTCCTGCAACAAGAATTCACTTTCAGGATTTGTATTGCCCGATAATGCAGATGGAATAATTGCTCCGTATTTAATTAGTTTTTTTAAAGCCACTTTATTTTATTTTTTTATTTTTTACAAATGTAGATTCATAGCAAGTAATCCAATCCTGCGGACTCATCTTCGAACATAATTCTGCTATTAAATCGTAAGGTATTGACTCCATTTTTTTAAATCGGATACAACTCTTACCCATATCTAATTTACCAATTTCTAATGCAGCGTAACTATCAACGAACCATTTCATCAAGGTTGGATTTGCATAAATACCCATATGATAAATAGCCACAAAATTTTTCTGCGAAGCTAAATTGATAAATGGCAACTGTAAAGTAGGCTTACAGTGATACCCATTGGGATATAAATCAAAAGGCACAACAAAACCAATCATACCATAAGAAATTGTTGCCTCAAAACCTTTCGGAAGAGCTTTCTTAATGGTGTTAAATAGCTTTAAAACTACTTCGGACCTATCCGCATCTAACGCGTCGATGTAGGCGTTAATTTGTGTAGTATCTACTTGCATAATTAAATGCGAAGTTAATACATAAGCCTTAAATTATTTAATCAAAGAGACCCTGCCTGTGTATTTATGATGCTCGTTATCTTGGGAAACTACATCAAACAAATAAACATAGACATCTTCAGGACAACGATTGCCATTGTTCCAGTAGGAACCATCCCAATGATTTGCTAAATTATCCGAAGTGTAAATCTTTCCCCCCCAACGGTTAAAGATCACGAAGGTTGCGGATTTAATTCCAATACCATAACCAGTAAATCCATCATTTTTCAAATCGTCATTTGGAGAAAATGCGCTTGGACACCAGAAAGCAAAGCTGCCTACGATATGCACATATTCATAAGCTGTATCACGACATTGTTGTAACGAAGATGCAATTAATCGAACCTCATAAAGTCCAGTATCGCTATAAATATGCGAAGGACTAAAATCGGTAGAGGTTGTATTATCTCCAAAATTCCAGTTGTAATAAGCAGCCCCAACACTATAATTATTGAAATTAATATTGGCTGTCAATAATTGTGTTTCGTTTGGATCAGGACTAAACTTAGCAATTGGCAAAGCAAAAACATTCACCACATTATTATTAGTTACTGAGCCTGTACAACCATACTGATTGGTAACAGTTAATGTAACATTATACGAACCTGCACCAGCATATTGGTGTGTTGGATTCAAACTTGTTGATATTGTATTATCACCAAACGACCATAAGTACGTATTACCAGAACCGGAAGCAGACGATAGATTGAACGTTGCGCTTACAGGACTACATCCTTGAATATTTACAGGAGTAAATGCAGGAGTTGGAATTGGATTCACAACAATAGTTAATGTTTGTTGCGCATTCGGAGTTGTACAACCATCACTGACACTTACTGAATAAGCTCCTGTCGTTGAAGGCGTAATCATCTGCGATGTTGTATTAATACCATTATTCCAGTTGTACGTATATGGACCACCGTTACCTCCTGATGCATTCGCAACTAATGATACACTTTGACCTAAACAAATAGTATCATTGTTAACTGTTAAGCTTAGTTGTAATGGAGGATGAACATTTACCAATAGATTATTTATTGATGCTGTACAACCATTAGCATCCGTAACAACAACTGAATAGTTTGTAGTTATAGATGGTGAAACATTAATTGATGACGTTGTTTGCTGATTACTCCATAAGTAAGTATAACCAGGACTACCACCACTAGTTAATAAACTTAACGTCTGCGATTGACCAATACAAAGCGTTGTTGGAGTGGATGCATTTAGAACAATTTGCGAAGGCTGAATAATTGATTTAGACAATGCATGTGTACAACCGTTGGCATCTGTAATAATTGCGCTATATGTTCCTGCTTGAAGATTCGTTAAATTAAATCCGTTGTTTGAAGGTATCCATGAAATCTGATAACTAGGTGTACCACCATTCACACTTACCTGAATAGCGCCATCTGATAATCCGTAGCAACTAACATCGGAATGAGTTATCGCTGCTGATATATCAGAAGGTTCATTGACTGACCAGGTTGTTACATCCAAACAACCATTTGCATCAGTAACGGTAACAGAATAGTTTCCTGTTGGTAATGAAGAAATGATTGAGCTCGTTGATCCATTCGACCAATTGTAAGCATATGGACTTGAACCACCTGATATATTCGCGGTAATCGAACCTGTACTACTACCAAAACAAGCTGCATCTGTAATTGTAGAATTTACATTAATTGCTGTTGGTTGCGTAATTGCAAATTGGTGACTTGTTGTACAACCATTCGCGTCGGTAATGATAGCATTATAATTTCCAGCTTGTAAATTGCTTGCTGCGTTATTGGATGAAACAAGCGGATTCCAATTGTAACTATAAGGACTAACACCTCCAATTACTGTTAAAGAAGCGCTTCCGTTAGATAAACCAAAACAAGTTACATTTTGACTATTCAGATTGGTTAATGAAAGCAATGTTGGTTCAGTGATAGTAGTCGTTGTATTTACTGTACATCCGTTTGCATCTGTTGCCGTAACGGTGTAGGTTCCTATTGTAAGATTATTAATTAATGAAGTTGTTGCGCCGGTATTCCACAAATAAGTATATCCAACTGTTCCGTTGGATGCTAATGCTGTTGCCGTTCCAGTTGCTCCACCATAACACAATACATTCGTAGTTGAAGAAATTGTAACTACTAATGCACTTGGCTGTGCAACTAATGTTGAAGTTGATGCACTACATCCGTTTGCATCAGTAGCTGTTACAGTATATGTACCTGCCGTTAAATTATTGATTGACGAATTAGTTGAACCTGTATTCCACAGGTAGTTATATCCGGGAGTTCCGTTAGAAGCTAATGCTGTTATGCTAGCAGTTGCACTTCCATTACATAAAACATTTGTTGTTGCAGGGATTGAAATAGTTAATGCGCTAGGCTGATTGATTACGGCACTCGTTGATATCGTACATCCGTTTGCATCAGTTGCTGTTACAACGTATATCCCAGCCGTTAGATTATTGATTGTTGAAGCATTCCCGCCGTTACTCCATTGATACATATAACTAGCTGTACCATTTGATGCCAATGCGGTTGCACTGCCATTAGCACCCGTATTACATAATACATCCGTTGTAGCTGGAATTGCAATTGCTAATGCTGCTGGCTCTGATATTATAGTATTAGTGGATACTGTACATCCATTCGCATCTGTTGCAGTAACAGTATATGTAGCTGCAGCAAGATTATTGGCAGTTGCTGAAGTCGATCCATTACTCCACAAATAAGAATATCCTGACGTTCCATTAGATGCTTGTGCAGTAACACTTCCCGTTGAAACCCCATTACATAACAAATTGGTTGTTGTCGGAATTGAAATAACTAATGCTGTAGGTTGCGTAATTGTTGTTGATGTTGTTGAGGAACATCCATTAGCATCGGTGGCAGTAACGATGTATGTGCCTGCCAAAAGATTATTTATTGTTGAAGAAATCGAACCTGTATTCCACAAATACGAATACCCAGCTGTTCCATTGGATGCTATTGCTGTTACACTACCCGTTGCACCTCCGAAACATAATGCATCCGTTGAAATCGGTATCGACAATACTATCTGTGTAGGTTGAGTAATTGTTATTGATGCTGACGATGTACAACCATTTGCATCGGTTACATTTACAGAATAATTCCCTGCTGTTAAATTAGTTGCTGTGGTTCCATTTCCTCCTGATGGAGACCATGAATATGAAAACGGTCCAGTACCTGAGCTAACATTCACCTGTGCGCCTCCGTTAGTTCCTCCAAAGCAACTTACATTAGTACTATTTGAAATGGCGACTGTTGGTCCGCCAATATTACCAATAGTAACTGCTGTAGAACTTGTACATCCATTTGCATCCGTAACTGTCACAGCATACCCACCTGAAGCAATATTGATAATTGAATTTGTAGTTTGTCCTCCTGTCCACAGATAATTTAACAAACCGCTACCACCATTTGCACTAACAATTGCACTTCCGTTTAACTGCCCGCAACTTGAAGAAACTGAACTTGTGCTTAAATTAATTGATGCAGGTTCAGTAATGCTAATTGAAACTGAATTTAAACAACCATTAGCATCAGTTACATTCACAGTATAATTACCTGCGGTTAAATTAGTAGCAGCAAGATTACTACCTCCAGAAGGTGACCATGCATAAGTAAATGGCGCAAAGCCTGCACTTACATTCACCTGTGCGCTACCGTTAGTCCCACCAAAACAAGTTACATTTAAACTATTAGCTATTGCTACTGTTGGACCACCAATTGTTCCAATATTAATAGCAGCGGAAGACGTGCATCCATTGGCATCAATAACAGTTAATGTATAACCACCGGCTGAAACATTATTAATTGCAGATGTAGATTGTCCATTAGACCATTGATAATTATATCCTGCAATACCACCTGAAGCAGTTACACTAGCGCCACCATTTAATTGTCCGCATGATGAAGATGTGGTTGAAGTTTGAATTCCTAAAGCGGTTGGCTCTGTAATTATCACAGTGGTTGATGTTGTACAACCATTAGCATCGGTTACAACAACAGAATAATTTCCAGCAGTTAAATTAGAAGTATTACTAGCCGAACCTCCCGCTGGCAACCAATTATAAGTATAGGGTGCCGTACCTGAACTAACATTTACCTGAGCTGTACCTGTGGCATCGCCAAAGCATCCAACATTACTATAACTTGCAATCGCAACAGAAGGACCTCCAATATTACCTACGTTAATTATTACGGATGCAGTACATGCATTGGCATCAGTCACCGTTACAGAATAAAAACCTGACGCTAAATTATTAATCGTTGCTGATGTTTGTCCGCTTGACCATTGGTATGCATAACCACTTGTCCCGCCAGAAACATTAACTCCTGCACTACCATTTAATTGTCCGCAAGTTGCAGCAACACTATTAGTTTGAATATTTAAAATTGAAGGCTGAGTGATTGAAGCAGATGCAGATGCTGTACATCCATTTCCATCTGTTGCGGTAACCGTGTATGTGCCTACCGTTAGATTACTGATCGTCGATGCAATTCCACCATTACTCCATAAATAAGTATAGCCAGCAGTTCCATTACTTGCTAAAGCAGTTACACTCCCAGAAGCGCCACCATTACATAGCACATTTGTTGTACCTGGAATTGCAACTGATAAAATTGAAGGTTGCGTAATTACTGTAGATGATGATGCAGTACAACCATTACCATCAGTAGCTGTAACTGTGTAGGTTCCTACTGATAAATTATTAATTATTGCAATTGACGATCCATTACTCCACAAATAAGAATAACCACTTGTTCCATTCGTTGCTAATGCCGTTGCACTTCCTGTAAATCCACCATTACAAAGCACATTTGTAGTTGAAGGAATTGTAAGACTTAATAATGATGGTTGCGAAATCACAACCGACACAGAAGATGTACATCCATTGGCATCTGTCACGTTCACTGAATAACTTCCAGCAGATAAATTAGATGCTAAAGATCCACTCCCTCCAATAGGCAACCAGTTATAAGTAAATGGACCAGTTCCTGAGCTCACGTTCACCTGTGCA
>CALQOD010000035.1 GCA_943332105.1 Chitinophaga pinensis
AACGTTATTGTATTTCCAATACAGATATAATTTTTTTCTACAGCAAAGTCTGCTATTGGAGCACAAGGTGCTACTACGTGTCCGGTTTCTGTTCCTGTTGCTAATAAATTAGCCACGGTGCTTAAATTGTCTCGTCCACCTGGCGAAGATTGCAAAGCTACATGCATTGCGTCTTTTTGTCCTTCGGTAAACATTTTATGGCAACTTGCATAGTCCATGTAATTTTGCACATTATCAATTTGACCACAAGTATTTTGTGCTGTATTACATGAAAAATTTGCAACTCCTATCGTATTTGGCGTATCTCCAATACCGTCATCAGTTCCGCAATTACTCGCTAAACCTGGATTATTTGTTGAACCCCATGTATGAGGTAAATTAAGCCAGTGCCCAACTTCATGCGACAATGAACGCTCATTATAATTAGAATTATTTGCAGTACCGAAACTACCAGTGTAATCATGGCGCATTACTATACCATCAATGTTAGAATTGATACCAGGATAATAAGCATATCCTGCTGCGCCGCTTGCAATATTTTTTACTACCCAGATATTCAAATACTTTTCGCACGGCCAATCGATTAATGATTTTACATTATCGCTTGCAGCATTGGTAAATTCTGTATACGTTCTTGTAATACCATCCGTACAATTTCCATCAGGATCGATATTCGCCAGTTCAAATCCTATTTCACAGTTTGCAAAGATTGATTGGAATAGAGGAATAACATCGCCAGTATCAGGATTCAATTTTTGGAACGACAAATTTAAACTATTCACTGCATCTTGAATTTGAGCTTTGCTGATATTCTCTGGCCCGTATGTATGCATCACATGAAATACAACTGGAATTTTATATTGAACAAAACCTGTTGGCGTCATTACTTTAGTGCCTGATAATTTTCGCGCTCCAGTTAATGGAATACCTGATCTTCTTAATGCCGCATCAGGATCAGCCTTCACCGCTTCTTTCCACATTTCTTCGGTAGCGCATGACCGATAGACTGTTTTTTGAGCGTTTGCTACAACAGCAGAAATCAGAATTGCAAATAATGGAAGTAATACTTTTCTCATAGTTTTATGTATCTAAATAAATCCCCCGTAGTAAATAACCACGAGGGATTCTAAGCGTTTATCGATTTAATTATTTAATTATTACTTTTTTCGTTATCGAATTATTTCCGAATGTCAAGCGCACAAGGTAAACGCCACTTGCCAAATCATTATTCATTGTATATTGATGATCTCCTTCTGAAAGAAAATCAGCAAAAGAAGAAATCATTCGGCCTTCGATATCTAAAATATCGATTTTGACATCACCTGCTGCTGCCATTGAAAAATCAACGTAAGTAATTCCTTTGGATGGATTTGGATGAATATTCATATCTGCTGAAGCAGCATTAATTTCATTCACTCCAGAAACAGTTCCGCCTAAATTAATATTATCAACGTAAATATTATTTGACGACTCATGCGTAAACTCAAAACGGAAACGCACATTCGATTTATTATTGATCGTATTACCAAAACTTACAGTTTCAGTTCTCCATTGTGAAGCATTAGGAATAAAATTACCGGTAATAAATCCTGTAGTTGTTTGCAATGGAATTCCTTGGCGCGTATAACGAACTGTCCATGTTTGACCACAATTGAAAGAATAGGCAACTGCTAATTTATCTGCAGTTGTATCGCGCAAACCGCAAGCTAAATCGAAAGTCATAGAAGTACCTGTAACACCTGTTAAATTAAAAGCAGGAGTAATAAATTCATCGGGCCCTTTTTCGTTGGACTGGTAGCCTGTGGCTGTATTTAAATAATTATAAATATAAAGTGATTTTGATCCTTGAGAAGCAGCTACAGAAGTAGTAGCCCATGTATTACCTCCATTTGCATTGTATGCATAAAAATCGTTAAATGGCCATGTGCCATTTTCAAATCCTTCACTAAATGGAACTACGTTAGTCACGTTAGAAGCAGTAACAATTACTTTTCCTGCAATAGTTTTCGAATTACTTCCTGTAGCATTATTAACTGTTAAAGTAACATCATAAACTCCTGCTGCTGCATACATCACCATTGGATTTGCTGCAGTATCTGTTGCTGGAGTACCTCCGTTGAATGTCCATGTACGAGAGGTTGCTATACCACCCCACGATCCATCATTAAATTGTAAGCTTCCGCCTTCACAAATCATAATTGGTTTTGGAGTAAAATCGGCCACTGGTGCACATAACGATACCGGCGTACCGCTAGTTCCTGTCGCAATTAAATTAGCTGCAGACCATAAATTATTTCTTCCACTTACCGATGAATTAAGAGTAGCTTGCATTCTAGCTGATTGTCCGGCAGAAAACATATTTTGACATGGACCATTCGTATAATCCATATAGTTCGTAAACATATCCCCGTTAGGCGCATTACCTGTGCAATTAGAAATACTAGGCCAAGAAGGACAAGTTGAAAGATTTGCAGCATAGTGAGGAGGAGTATCATTAACATAATCATTTCCACAAGTAGCGTCTCCCCAAATATGACGAAGATTTAACCAATGTCCTACTTCATGAGTTGCTGTACGTCCAGCACCTTGTGAATTAGCAGCCGCACCAATCGTTCCCATATAATCATACTTAATTACAACTCCATCTGTTGAGTCTGCACCTCCTGGGAACTGAGCAAATCCAATTACAGTTCCTGGTGAACCATTCACATTAGCGATACTATTAACAATCCACATATTTAAATACTCGTCACGCGGCCAGCAACGAAGAGACTTTACATTATTACGCGCATTGTAAGTTAGCGGAGAATAAATTCGAGTGATACCATCTGTGCAATTCCCATCTGGGTCTAATTGTGCAAGTCGGAATTCAACTTGCGTATTTCCTGCTACTGGTTGAAAAACTGCTGGAGTATTTACCGTATCAGGATTTAATCTTTGATAATCTTCATTTAGTACTCTAATCTGATCTTCAATCTGAGCTTTGCTGATATTTTCTGAGCCTCCATAATGAACAACATGAACAACAACAGGAATAATTTTCACAACACTGGAAGCACGTGCAGCAGCACCACTAGAAATAAAGTCTTGTGTAAACTGCTCTAAGTCTTCGCGGTTACGAAGCACCTGAGGATCCTTTGCAGCAGCCTCTTGAAACATAATTTCAGCGTGGCACTTATCGTTCGACAATTGCGCATTTCCATTTTTTTGCAATCCAAAAGTTAATATGGCGGCAATAAGCAAGAGCTTTTTCATAGTGAAGGGAATCTTATATTTTGAGTTGGCTAATTTACGAAATTTAATGAATTGATCTTAAAAAGTTAAGCCCTGCAGCAAGTAGCTACAGGGCTTTTTTACAATTCAATTATAAACTATTAAATGTTTCGCAATTCGTTCATTTTCGATTTTAACTTTGCGATTTCTTCTTTTGCCATTTGAATTTTTTGTTCGTATTCTTCTTTTAAAGCATTCGCATTTTTTGACTTTGCAAAAAACCCTAAGTTGTTTTCAAGCAATTGAACCTCAGAACTTAATTTATCCATTTTGGTCTTTAAATTTCTCGAATCATCTCCACCTTTTTGATCGTTATTACGAGGAGCTCTATCTTGACGATCTTGACGAGGCCTAAATGCTTGTTTATATTCAGGTTTTACCTTTAATTCGTTAAAATGTACTTGAACAGCATTTCTAAATCGGGTTTGTACAGCTT
The DNA here is from genome assembly GCA_943332105.1 of Chitinophaga pinensis. Classification (GTDB taxonomy): domain Bacteria; phylum Bacteroidota; class Bacteroidia; order AKYH767-A; family OLB10; genus CAINEC01. The sequence goes on from CALQOD010000035.1 coordinate 3,710, forward strand.
CCTTTTCTTTAATTGGAACTAATCCAATTTCAGTAAAAGCCCTTTGAAACACCTTTAATTGTTCTATTGCTTCATTTGCATCTTCAGAAACCTTGTATTGTTCAACTTCTGCAATTAGGTTCATTTTCTTTTGAAGATTCTCTCCTTGTTGCTGGTCTTGGGTCGCAAAGTGAGCAGTTTTACGAGCAAAATATTCATCACTTACTGCTTTGAAACGCTGCCATACTTTCTCGTTCTTATCTCCTGCAGGTCCAACTTTTTTCCATTCTTGCTGAAGACGAATTAATTCTTGAGTAGCTGCCTTCCAGTCGGTACTATCTTTTAATGCTTCTGCTAGAACACATAGTTCTGTTTTTTGCTGAAGATTATTTGCAAATTCCTGCTTTTTATTTTTGTAATAGCTGTCTTTGTTCTTGAAAAACTGATCGCAGGTCGATTTAAAATTATTCCAGATTTCTTCGTTACTCTCTTTCGGTGTAGGTCCGATTTTCCGCCACTCTGTTTGTAATTCGAGTAAGCGCTGAAGTGCTTCTTGCCACTGCGTATGCTTATCATGATTTTCATTCACGATAACAGTAGCCTTTTCCAATAATGCAGTTTTAGCTACTAGATTGCCTTCAAACTGACCTTGTTGTGCTTCATTAAACTGGCGTTTATTATCAAATATTTTATCAATAGCTTGTTTAAATCGCACCCATATTTCAGTACGCTTCTCACGTGGAACACCACCAATCTCTCTCCACTTATTTTGCAACGCCTGCGATTCCTGAATTGCTTTGTTCAATGATGGCTCCAGCATTAATTCTTCGGCGCGCTCACACAAGTGCATTTTCATCTCAAGATTTTTCTTCATCTCTAAATCTTGCAATTCGCGATTCAATCTAATAAACTCAAAAAAACGATCACTATACAGCTTATAGGTCATCCATAAATCGTTCGCGTTTTGAGATGGCACAGGACCGATGCCTCTCCATTTTGCCTGAAGCTCATGAAATTCATTAAACGCTTTAGACATATCCTCTTCCTTCTGCAAAATGTTTTTCATCTGCGAGAGAATTTCATTCTTTAACTTAAGATTTGCCTGACGAACTTTTTCTTGTCCAAGCACAAATTCTGAACGGCGTTTTTGATACTGCTTATATGCATCAAAGAATTTAATCTCAATTTGATCTTGGTAATCGAATTCTTCTTTGACTCCACCCCCTTCTAAAAACTTAGCAAGGGCTACACTTTTTTCCTGCTGTACAATGCCTTGAAAAACATCGCGGGCAGCATTTATTCTATTTTTAACAGCATTCGCTTTATCATGCTTGCTATATGTTTCTATTTTTTCAAGAAGCTCTTGTTTAGATAGCTGAGACAAATCTTCATTAGGTTCTAATTCGACTTCTACTTCTTCACTTTCCTCTACAGGAAGGTGATTTAGATGCTCCTCTTCTTCATGTACTTCTGCTATTGCTTCTATGCTAGCAGGCTCTTCGTGTACTTCTGCTATTGCTTCTATGCTAGCAGGCTCTTCGTGTACTTCTGCTATTGCTTCTATGCTAGCAGGCTCTTCGTGTACTTCTGCTATTGCTTCTATGCTAGCAGGCTCTTCATGTACTTCTGCTATTGCTTCTATGCTAACAGGCTCTTCGTGTACTTCTGCTATTGCTTCTATACTAGCAGACTCTTCAGCAGCTGGCACATGTTCAACAACATCTTGTACTTGTTGCACTGTTTCTACAACAGCGTTTTCTTCAGTTACAGGAGAATTATTTTCGTTCTCCATTTCATTACCTTGATTAAGGTTTTGTGCTGCATCATCTTGATGCTCCATGTTTGCAGGATTCTGATCCATTTTTTAAATTTGTTTAGTACAACCGGCTTCCCAGTTCTGAGGGTTATTTACTGTAGTTTATTTAAATAAATTTTAATGCATTTCGGTATTAATAAATTGAATGGCAAATATAACTTTATGTTATATCAAAATGCAAGACTTAATACGCGAGTAGCATAAAAAGCTTGGCGAAAATTGGATTTTATACTTCATCTCGATGTAACCATTGAGGCAGCGGGGGTGCAATGTAATGGTTTAACATACGCATGAGCTTTTTAAAATCGCTTTCTGATTGAAGCATATGCTGATGAACAGGAGAAACAAATTCGTTTTCTCTCATAGAATTGATAAAAGAAATTAGTCCATCGAAATAACCCGCAGTATTTAAGATGCCTACTGGTTTTTGATGTAACCCTAATTGCGCCCACGTTAAAATCTCAAATAATTCGTCCATAGTTCCAAAGCCTCCCGGAAGAGCAACAATCGCATCACACATATCGCTCATCGTCAATTTTCGTTCATGCATCGACTTAACGATTATCGTTTCTGTTAAATTCTCATGGATTATTTCTTTAACTGATAAAAAGTCTGGAATCACACCAGTAATCTGTCCACCCTTAGATAGAACACCATCTGCAACTGCACCCATAACACCTATCATAGCACCGCCATATATTACTTTAATTTCATTCTCGGCCAGATATTGTCCAAATAGAAATGCTTGCTCTTTATATTCTTTTTTGCCGCCTTCTTTAGATCCACAAAATACTAACAAGCTATTTATTTTTCTCATCAATTACTTTATAATTATAGAAACTGAACCAAGATATTGATTATTTTCTAATTTAATATAATATAGTCCTGCCGTTTGATTCAAATGAATTGCATTTAACTCACCAGCCATTATACCATCTATAAAAACAGTTCTTCCGATTGCATCAACAACTGTCATCTTTATATTTTGGTTAGTCACAGATGATACATCAATAAAAAAATCTCCATTATTTACTGTTGGATAAACCTTAATATCGTTTCGTGTAATTGAGTTTTCATTATTACCAGTTAGTGTTGTTAAATCTGTTTCCCATATACCACGACCAAATGTAGAAACATAAATTTTATTAATTGCTGGATTGAATTCAATATCACTTGTAATCACATTCGGCAATCCTTGGCTGTATAAAACCCAAAAAGTTGATGCGGAATCTAACTTATAGATGCCAATATCAGTAGCGGCTAATAACATATTAGTACCAGGAACATTTTTAATACAATTCACTGGAATGTTAGGTAAGTTGTATGTAATGTTTTGCCAGGTCAATCCGTCATTATCACTTTTAAATATTTTTTGACCAGGAACAAATCCTGCTATTGAAACATAAATCGTATTCGCATTTTGACGATTTACGTCTACTGAAGTATAATAAACTGAATCGGGAAGTCCTGCTGTTCGGTCGTTCCATGAAGCCCCACCATTTGTTGTGACGAACAAAGCTGCTGGTTCATTATACTCATAACGGACTCGCCTAGCCGCAACAATAACATTTGTATTGTTTTCACCAACAGCTAGCGCCGACAATTCAACTGCGTTACCTGTTTGCGTTGTAAAATTAGAAATCGCCTGCCACGAATTACCGTTGTCGATAGATTTTACTACATTCTGAAATCCTACATAGAAAGTTCCTGGGGTAGTATACTCAGCAATAATTGGAGTGGTCCATTCTGCTTGTTCATTATTTATATTCGGATAAAAGCCTTGACTTGATGCGCCATTATCGGTAGAATAATAGAACCCTCCGTACTGGCTACAACCTAACACAACATTATCGTTTAAAGGATCTAAATAATTATCCATGCCATCGCCACCAAATACACACGACCATGTATTACCATCATAATAAAAGGTAGAGTTATCCTGTGCGCCAGCAAGTATCCTTCCTGTTACATTTTTCGAACTCGATAGTCGGTAAAATGACGTTACTCCTAAACCGTTACCAAGGTTGGTCCATTGTGTAGGCCAAGGTGTTCCATTGTTAGCATCGCTCCATGTTTGACTTATAACATTACTTGTTCTCGAAAGCCCTCCATCATTACAAACAAAAATATTTCCAGTCAAGGGTTGTTGTTTGATAAAGTGCACATCTGCGTGCACGGTAGGGCCATAACTAGTTGTCCAATGGCTAACAGGATCAAACGTTTGACCACCATCAGTACTTGCCCAAATATTGATACCCCCCACATATACTTCATCTTTATTATTTTGATTTACACATAATGCAAGGTCATAAGTACCTTGTCCGCCAGAGCCATTTCCATCATAATAATCAAGCAGGTTTAAGCCTACATTCATGTTATTCCACGTTTGCCCCGCGTCTATCGATTTATACAATCCTTCCATCCCATTACTGGCATCAACTGTTAATGCGTAGATGCAAGATGGATCACTTGGAGCGATGCACAATTTAGTTCGTTGAATTACTCCTGTTGGAGGAAAGCCCGTATTGAGCATCGTCCATGTTTGACCAAAATTGATAGATTTATAAATGGCTGCATTCCCTTCATTCGCATTTTTAACCCATCCACTTGCAGCAAATAAAATATTGGGTGAAATAGGGTCCTGAATCATATCCCACATCAATGAATCTAAGGTTTTATTCCACGTTATTCCTGCATCACTGCTAGTATAAACACCATTTACCCCGCATGCGACTAACTCATTAGTATTGGTAGGATGAATAACTATTTCACGAATAAGAGAAGCGTCTCCTTGTTGTAAATTAAAACTTAAACCTGTTGGCGTCCACGTTATACCGCCATCGGTAGTTTTATAAACACCTAATCCGTAATGCGTATGTCTTTTTCTACCACTCACAAACAAGCCTATTCCCACATATTCGAAATCGCAAAGTGAAATATAAATCACATCTGGATTAGTAGGGTCTATTTCAATATCGCTGACTCTTATGATAGGAAGTTGATCTGTTAGCGGCATCCAGGTAAGGCCATTATCGGAAGTCTTCCAAACACCACCTTGCGCAACTCCGACGTAGTAAGTATTGGGATCAGAAGGATGGAAGGCAATACAATTAATCCGACCAATGCCATTCTCCATATAACCAGTAAGATTATTAGGAATAACATATGGACCAACAGGTGTCCAGTTACCTGAATTTAATTTATTTGTTTTACTTAGATTTTTTTGATTTGCTACATCAACCATTGATTTTAAATATTCATCTGCAGAAATCGTATTACCATGTCCATCAGTATGCAGATAAAGCTCAGATGCAAATCGGCGGTAAGCTTTCCATCCTTTAATTTTCTTAATATCGTTGTGGCTTTTCCAAGAATTAAATTGTCGTTCAGAATCTAAAAAGGTGATTGCCGAATCTGAATTTTTAATTATAAAAGGTTGAGCGTATACTGATTTTTGTAAAGCAAGCAACATCAGTAGAATAAAAACCCTCTTCATATAAAATTATTTTAAAATTTTAAAACTATTAATTATTAACGGTGGAGCTAAATAAACTGTTTAATCATCTAATCCTTTCCCATTTATTATTTTGTCATAATATTTTTTAATTCGCGACAACCGAGTGTTTGATTGCTTTGCGGTTGAAAAATAAATTAAGTATCCTCGTTGACGTCCTGCTGTTAGTTCGTAAAAAGCATTTTTAAATTGGGGATTATTTACAAATTCCTCTTTCAATTCAGGGATTATAACTAGCTCTTTTTTAGGTGCAGTTATTTTTACACCTGACTGCTCAATTACAACCGCTTCTTTAATGTATTGAAGAATTAACTTTTCAGTTTTAATAATCTGCTTTGTATCGGTAAACCTAAATTGTCGCATAGCATTAGAATTTTCTCCAGGGGTCGCTAATAACTGTTTTGTATCCTTTAATAATGCACCCTTAAAAAAACTAATCGAACAATAATCCTTCCATGCAGCTACGATAAGAATATTTTTTTCATTCATCGTATAGCAAGGCATACTCCATTTAATCTCCTCTCCTAATCCTGCTTTTAAAACAATGGCACGAAGAAATTGCAATTCATCAGTCCATCGATGCACCTTGCATTGTGCAGTTTGAAAATACTTACATCGACCACAGCCCTCAGTAAGATACTGATCTATTGAAATTATTTTTGAAGCCATTAGTAAATTTATTCCGCGGCGAAAATAGGTAATTATTATATCTGTATTATTCGACTAAACTGGATACGTCTCTATAATCCCCTTCAACTTTGCAATCGTTAAAGTTTTTTCGATAAACCCAGTGACAATTGGACATGTAAGCGATTTCTCTTTATCACGTTCTGCTAACGATGAACTTAAAACATAGATTCGAAGATCTTTGAATTTCTCTATTGGATGTTTCATTAATTCATCCAAATATTCAAATCCATCCATTTCAGGCATACGAACATCTAAGAATAAAAAATGAGGCATTTCATGTTTATCGTCTAATGCATCTTGCAAAAATTGTAAACCTTCCGTACTAGAATTAAACAAATCTATTTGTGCTGTACCATCTACAGCTTTAATAACTTCTGTATGTAAGAAATTAAAAATTGAATCATCATCCACTAGTAAAAATCTTCTCATAATTTGCTATGTACTTTTTCTGAATATTATAATCGACAAAATTAAGAATAATAATTCATTATCGATTTAATTAGATTTTGTCCCAATTTAGATAATTCAAAAAATAAAGGTTTATTACGATAAGTCAATTTACAAAAATATTAACACTAATTAAAAATATGCTAAAGTTTTAAATAGTACTTTCGCAGGTAATGAAGAAAGCAATAGTCTTTTTTTTTATTTTAAATTTAACGAATAGCTGTATAGCACAAAGAGTATTTGTATTCGGGAAAGTTTACGATACAGAGTTCCCTGCTATTCCACTACAACAGGTAATGGTTGTCAATCAACAATCACAAATTGGAATTTTTGGGAATAGCGATAACACCTTTCAAGTTCAAATAGATAAAAATGATACCCTTATTATTTCAGCACTTGGCTATGCCAGAAAGAAGGTCTGCCTAAAAGACTCTTCGACATTAGGTGAAATACATATTAGAATTGGTTTATACCGATTATCCTACGACTTATCAGAAATTACGGTTAGACGTCAGCGAGAGTTACGACAAATTAGTGAAGACATTAAAAAACTAGGTTACAATAAACGAGACCATAAATTAACCAATGTGGACGCATGGGAAAGTCCAATAACTGCACTATATCAAACCTTCAGCAAAAGAGAACAAAACAAACGAGCACTCGCACAAATGATAAATAATGATAATAGGCGCGCTGTTCTAAAAGATTTACTATACCTCTATAATCTCACTGAATTAATTCGGATGCAAGAAAGTGAGTACAACGATTTTATTGATTATCTAAATTTGAATGATCAACAAATGCAAGCGATGAGCGATTATGCTCTTGCGGTTTTTATTCGTGACCGATATTTGATTTACATGAATCATAAACGATGAATTAAACATTTATATCTGTTTATTTTTTCTTAATCGGATAATTCGTAATTCATTCATAGCTAAAGTCTTTTATAATTTGTGTTATTGAATTTCATATGATTAGCTAATCATGCTATTTGGATTCGCCTTTAACTGCAATTATTCTTGCAAGAAAATTATTTGCAATGATAAAATTGTTTTTATGCATAGTGCTTCTTAAATGTAATTTATCTGTTGCTCAAAGTTGGCAGCCTATTAACTTTGTATTTGATACTGCATCAAACATTAATAATAAATCAGGACTTATTGATTGCAAAACATTATATCTGCATCCTAACAAGAAAAATGTAAGATGGCTTTTATCTCCTAAAGGAGGAGTATATGTTTCTAGAGATGGAGGAAGTAACTGGACAATTTGCATTGGCTCCAATTTTTTACCTGCGTGTGAATTAACTGGAATAGCAGCAGATCCTACCAATGAAAATATTCTATATCTAGCAACTAACAATTACAATCATTGCGGTGGACTTTGGAAATCGATTAATGGTGGAAATAGCTTTGTTCAACTTCAAAACTTCTCGCATGCTGTGAATGAAATTGTTATTTCTCCGACTAATCGTTATCTATTGCATATTGCAACTTCAGATGGAATGTATAAATCATTAAACGGAGGAGTAACATTCTCAAACATAAACGGACTGCCATCAATAAATATTTTTCATGTAAATAGAAACATGAACAAGAGCAGTCATTTTATTTATGCAACTAGCAATTCAGCATTTTATTATTCTTCGGATGAAGGAACAACCTGGAATACCTCATTAACTATCAATCAAGCTTTATGTCATGAAATAGGTTTAAGAAACAATGATAGCAATTGCGTTTATCTTTATAACAACAATAATAACGGGGAAGTATATGTGTCGTATAACAAAGGAATCAATTTTTCAATAGTAAAAAACAGTTCTACTCCTGTTCTAAATGGAATTACAAGTAATGATTCCATTTATAATTCCAATAGCAACGGATTTATAATTCCTGATTTTTTGAATGTAAACTCGTTTTATACTGGGAGCAAAATTATCTATCGTTATTTATCCTCCACCGGAGTTACTCCAACGATTACCTACCAACAACAATTGCCAGGATTGATTCACGAATTAAAATGGTCGGATGCTGGTGATACGTTATATGCTTGTACTTCTGGAGGATTATATCGGAGTATTGATAATGCTATAACATGGAATTATGCTATGCAAGGTATAAATAGCTTAGAGGGTTACGCGATGAAAATAGATTCAGATTCGAGGAATATCATTACCTCACAAAATGGGGTATTTCAGTTAAAGAATGATAAACTAAAGTCGGTGAGTCTAAATACTACTTTCAAAGCAGATAGTATTATTCAAGATATAATTGATACAAATTTGTGGTTTAAAATTTCAATTGCAAATACTGTTGAATATAAAAATCAAATTGGTACTTCATGGATAATCATAAATGCTGGACTACCTACGCGTTGTAAATTAATGGATTTAAAATTCGATTATCATTCGTGGCCCAATCGACTAATTGCATTAACGGATGGTTGCGGAATTTACTCAATACAATTTGATTCGTTAAGAACGTTGAAAGCAGGATTCACTTTACAAAATGAAATCATTTGCAATTTAGATTCTATCAGAATTACCGATAGAAGTACAGGAAAACCTGATAGTGTTCGCTGGTATTTTATTGGAGCCTCTACCCACAAATCAATTGAACATAATCCAGCAATCCTAATTAATGATATCCGTTCATTCACAATCCAACAAATAGTCTATAAAGGCGCTAATAGCGATACCAGTTTTTATAATAGTTATTCGGCTAATGATTATAACTTGTATAGTATAGATTCAGCCAATATTCTTGGAGGATTCTTTTCTGATTCGATAGTTCATAGCATTCCTTCCAACTATCAATGGACGATTGCCACTACCGATTCGATTCATACTAACGCCTACGTGTTTCCGAATTATGCGGTGAATGCAGAAGGTGCTGAAGAAACGCTCCTTTCCAATGTTTTTATGCTACGTGATTCTAGCAATGCTGCATTGCGATTTAATTATGCTTACACCAATTATAGCTTAGAATATTCTGATACACTTATCATCAAAGCTCGTTTGCTTTGTTTAGATAAAGATATTATCTTATTTCAAAAAGGTGGTTCCGACCTTCGAACAACAAATGATTCTCTTACTATTTCCTTTCTTCCGCAAGCAAACGAATGGCGCAGTGATTCCATTGATTTATCCACTTGCGTTGGTGCTGGTTCGATGCAGATTATTATTGAGAATAAAGGTCACTATGGTAATAATTTATACCTCGACAATTTACAAATTGACAGCAACTATTTATCTTCTGATTTTCTAATAGCGGTTAATTTTTTTATTGAAGGCTACTACGCTGGACAACGACGGATGCGCCCAGCGTTATACAATGCAGGCATTAGCAACAACGAAAATGAAACCGATAGCTTCCGATTGCAATTATTAGATCAAAACAATCCATCGCAACTGATTTATGAAACAACTGGAGTCGTGAAAACAGATGGAAGTAGTCAGGTTTATATTCCTGTGAATTATAGCTCCAATTCATATTACCTCGGACTCATTACCCGGAACGGAATATCGGTTTATACCAAAGCACCTGTCTATCTTTCACGATGGGGATATCAAGAATGGGAATTGAGGTGGTAGGGCTTGAATTTGGGCATTTTTCGCCCTAATCCCCAATTTTATAGGGTTTTTGGTGATTATAATCCCCAAAAATATAGTATATTTGGGGAATATGATAAAAAGGACACTTTCAGACGTTATCCAAAAAAGGTTTTTTAAAGGGAAAGCCTTCCTCTTATTGGGGCCAAGACAAGTTGGAAAAACAACATTAATTCAAGAATTAATTAAAGAAAAAGATCACCTTTTTTTGAATGGCGACGATCAATCAATTAGAAGTATTCTCGAAAATGCTAGCACTGTCCAACTTCAATCAATCATAGGGAATTATAAAATTGTTTTTATTGATGAAGCCCAACGAATTTCTAATATTGGCTTAACACTAAAACTAATTACTGATCAATTTAAATCAGTGCAACTTTTAGTGGGTGGCTCATCTTCGTTTGAAATAAATAATAAAACACAAGAGCCTTTAACTGGCCGTAAATTCGAATATCATTTATTTCCGATTAGCTGGGAAGAGTTTGAAAATAATACTGGTTATTTGGTAGCGCAACAACAATTGGAAGAGCGATTAATTTATGGGATGTATCCTGATGTGATTAATAATCGCGATGATGCAAATAATGTATTAAGAGAGTTGGCAACAAGTTACCTCTACAAAGATGTTCTATCATTAATCGGAATAAGGAAACCTGCTATTCTTGAAAAATTACTGAAAGCTTTGGCCTTGCAAATAGGAAACGAAGTTTCTTACAACGAATTATCTAATTTATTAGAAATCGATAAAGCTACTGTCGCAAAATACATTGATCTATTAGAAAAATCATTCATTGTATTCCAACTGACGAGTTTTAGTAGAAACCAACGCAATGAAATAAAAAATAACCGTAAGATTTATTTCTATGATAATGGAATTCGAAATATGATTATTAATAATCTTAATCCTATTGATTCGAGAAGTGACAAAGGGGCGCTGTGGGAAAATTTTTTGATTTCAGAAAGAATAAAAATTCAAAATTACCATGAACATTTTACAAACAACTATTTCTGGCGAACTATACAGCGACAAGAAATTGATTTCATTGAAGAGAAAAATGGAAACATTAATGCGTTTGAATTTAAATGGAAAAGCGGAGGTAGAAATAAAATTCCTAAATCGTTTTTAGAAAACTATCAAGCAACAGGAAAGGTAATCGACAAAGACAATTTCAGGGAATTTATTTTACCTGGTGGTTTGCTATAATAATTTCAAATCAGAATTCATATAGCATCGGGTTTAAACCCGATGCTAAAGTTGACGGAATATTATTTTAAAATTTTTTATTTAATAAAACAGCGATGGGTTTAAACCCATCGCTGTTTTACGAAATTTTAGAAATTAAAAAAGGAGCAACTTCATCGCGAGGCTTCGCTAGAATTTAGGGAGGTTTTAAATTTTGTTTAAATCATCTTCATTTTCACTTACGCATCCTCTGCGACTGTCCAACAAAATACCACTCATAAGCATTGTTAGAATATTGCACACCGTAGTAATCGAATGTTCCATTTGCACGATCGCCATTTGCGTTTAGTATAATTGGACCAGTGATACCTTGATAGCCATTAGCAGCGTTTACAAATGCATTGCGCAGTGGTAATCCCAATGCAGGCACTCCAAAATTCTGTTGCACCATCTTGGCCATCACCTTTACAATATCGTATGAATTTAAGGTAAACGCATCACCTTGTTGACCGCTGAGATTATAAATTTTAGTTAGCAATGGCGCCCATAAATTTTGATTCGCGATTGGCAGACTAAAACCTGGACTATAAAAATTTGTATTCACAGCAAACTGTGATGCAGAAGCGTTAGTAAGCAAGATTTGATTTTTATAAAAACCATCTCCTCCATACCAATTCACACTCGACAATACTGTATCACCATAAGCCTGATTAAAAAGCAACGTGGTTTCATCGAAAGAAGTAGATACCACAGCGATTTCAGAGCGCGAATGAGTAGCTGAATAATTGATGATTTGATTTTTTACATTAGCAAGGACACTTGTGAAATCAGTAGTAGTACCATCAAACGTAGCAACAAGTGATGTATCATATCCTAGGCTTGCGAAGTTAGAAGCATACTCGGCATTTAATCCAAGACTACCCACATCATTACGAGAAATAAGTACTAACGCTTTCTTACCTTCATTGGCAATTGAATTAGCCATTGCTTGACCAACAATTTGATCTCCCGGCACAAAGCGAAAAACCATATCGTTAGCTATAGATAAAGAGTTGGCAGTACTCGAAGGGCTCACGACTATTATTCCAAGACTGTCCGCAATAGGTTTAACGGCAGCGACCTCAGAACTTGAAAGTGGGCCAATCACTAATTTACAGCCAGAAGCTGCAATGGATTGCATAGCTTGCACAGCTAAGGTTGGATTAAGTTGCGTATCATATACTTTTAATTCGAAACGGTAAGGACTGTTCTTACTCGAAAAATCCTGATTTATTTCTGCGATTGCAATTTCAAGTGCTGCCTTTGAACTTAATCCTATGTAAGACAACCCTCCAGTTTCTGATAATAAAGCAGAGATTTGAATGGTGGTTACTTGTCCATTTCCCTCTTCACTCTTATCACATCCAGTGAATATAAATAACGAAGCAACTAGTGCGATAAATAATTTGATGGTAGATTTCATAGGCTGTAAAGGTAAAATATTTCTCGTATATGAGAGGTGACTTCTAAATTAAACGAAATAGCATCGAGTTTAAACACGATGTTAAAATTGATGGAAATATAATTTTTGAATTTTATTTAATAAAACAGCGATAGGTTTAAACCTATCGCTAAATGGATGGAAAATTAATTTTTGAATGCAATAAATAAAAAACAGCGACGGGTTAAAACCCATCGCTGTTGAATGCTATCAATAAATATTTTTATCGTTTAATCTTTTGTGGATTTTGTCGGCAATCAAAAACATCCGTAATATAAATTTCATCATCTATAATAAGATAAATAATCTTGTAATTACCTTCTACTATATAACGATGTCCTTGATCTAAATCTTCTAAATTCTCTTCAAGCATACCCATATTAGGATATTTCCCTATGAATTTAGCGGTATTTAAAATCGTTTTTCCGATATTTTCTGCCACCACTCCGCCTGCAACAGCTCGGTAGTAAATAAAAATATTTTTCAATTCATTTACAGCAAATGCAGTCCAATGAACTTTCATCTTATTTACCAGTTTTTCGATTGTTCTTCCAACGCCTTCTGAGATAATACTCTTCCAGACTTTATTTGACTAGTAGAAATAGCTGCTCTCTTTTTTAATTCGTTTTTTGTAAATACTATTTCATTTACGTGCAACGATTTTAAGCTTTTATGAATGTTAGCCTCCAATTTATCAAATACTTTTTCATCTTGAATTGAAAGTAAAAATTCAATCAAACTAAGTTTTCTGCTTTTAAGTTTAGATGCTGACATACCTCAAATTTTTAACAATTTACAAAATTATTTTCATTTACACCAACTTCCCTAACTGCCCACTCATGTTCACGTTCTCATTCAACATTGCTGGCAATTGATCGATGCTAACACGTACTTGTTGCATGGTGTCGCGGTCGCGAATGGTAACTGTATTGTCTTCTAATGTTTGATGATCAACTGTAATGCAATACGGAGTTCCTATTGCATCCATACGGCGGTAACGTTTCCCAATTGCATCTTTCTCATCGTATAAGCAGTTGTGGTCTAATTTTAATCGGTTTAAAATCTCACGCGCTTTCTCAGGTAAACCATCTTTCTTCATTAATGGTAACACTGCCACTTTATATGGCGCTAAAAATGCCGGGATGTTCATCACCACACGTGAACTGCCTTCTTCTAATACTTCCTCATTCAACGCCATCGACATTACGGCTAGGAACATACGATCTAACCCGATAGATGTCTCTACTACATACGGAACATAATTTTCGTTATCCTCCGGATCGAAGTATTGTAATTTCTTTCCAGAAAACTCCATGTGACTCTTTAAATCGAAATCCGTACGAGAATGTATTCCTTCTAACTCTTTAAATCCGAATGGAAATTCAAATTCAATATCGCATGCTGCATTCGCATAATGTGCTAACTTCAAGTGATCATGGAAACGGTATTTCCCCTCTGGGAATCCAAGGCTACGGTGCCAGTTAATACGTTTCGCTTTCCATTGCTCATACCATTCCATTTCTGTACCTGGCTTCACGAAAAATTGCATTTCCATTTGTTCAAATTCACGCATACGGAAAATAAACTGACGCGCTACTATTTCATTACGAAAGGCCTTTCCTGTTTGTGCAATACCAAAAGGAATTTTCATACGACCAGTTTTCTGCACGTTTAAGAAATTCACAAAAATTCCTTGCGCTGTTTCTGGTCGTAAGTAAATGGTATTTGAATCATCCGAAACAGACCCCACCTGCGTACTGAACATCAGATTAAACTGACGAACGTCGGTCCAGTTGCGAGTGCCACTTATCGGGCAAGCAATTTCAAGGTCGAGAATAATTTGCTTTACCTCTTCGAGGTTATTATCATTCAACGCTGTTTTAAAACGTGTGTTGATCTCATCAATTTTATTTTGATTTTCCATTACACGCGGATTCGTAGAACGGAACATTGTTTCATCAAAATTTTCAAAACGTGCCTTTGCTTTTTCTACTTCCTTTTGAATCTTTACTTCAATCTTCGCCACATATTCTTCAATCAAAACATCAGCACGGTAACGCTTCTTCGAATCTTTATTATCGATTAACGGATCATTAAACGCATCTACGTGTCCTGATGCTTTCCAAGTTGTTGGATGCATGAAAATAGCTGAATCAATTCCAACAATGTTTTCGTGTAATTGCACCATCGACTTCCACCAGTAATCACGGATATTTTTTTTGAGTTCAGCACCCATCTGACCATAATCGTATACAGCACTTAGTCCATCGTAAATTTCCGACGACTGAAAAATAAATCCGTATTCCTTTGCATGGCTGATTACATTTTTGAATTGCTCTTCGCCACTTACCTTTTTTACTTGAATATTGCTCATTTGACAAAAATAATAAATGAAATAAGACCGCAATAGGTTAATGTGCTAATTTGCTAATTTGCTTTTTTCTGATCGTTGCTTAATTCGAACAATCTGCGCACAATTGTTTTAATGCGGATATTTTAGTGGAATTGAACTTTTGAAAAGCAGGGTTAGTTTTGTATCTTTGATAATCTAGACTATGATTACCCAAGAAATTATATTAGAAAAATTAAAATCAATAAAACCTCAACTTTTAAAATTGGGAGTTAATTCTATTGGTTTGTTTGGATCATATAGCCGTAATGAACAGTCATCTAAAAGTGATATTGATATTCTCGTAGACTTTGAACCTAACAAAGAAAATTTCGACAACTTCATGGCTACTTATGATTTATTTGAACAGCTTTTTAAAAATGAAAAAATTGAAGTCGTAACAAAGAATGGACTAAGTCCATACATTGGTCCAAAAATTCTAATGGAGGTTCAATATGTCTAAGATAAATAAAATTTGATTGTTCTTTCTTTTGCCTTGACACAAAACGAAAGAACCAAAGAAAAAGTGGGTGTAGTGAGCAAGCTACTACACCCCACTTTATACAAAACTTGCAAATTTTTTTCTTGATAAAATTGCTACAAATTCAGTGATTTCCTCACAAGCTCAGAACTTCTAAATTTGCTTAACGCAATTTTACCTTCGTCAAAAACCGAATAAACTGAGGCCGTTTTTATTGAGTAATTATAATTTAACCAGTAGAAAGTTCATATAAACAAATCGACAGCGTACTTAACGGATAAGTAATCGCTGTCGATTGAAATTTTTATATTTATTATACGACTAAAAGTCTTCGTCAAGTTTGAACTCTTGCTGTTCTTGAGTTTTCCCAACACCAGCTTTCGTATATTCAGAAACGCGCTTTTCAAAAAAGTTCGTTTTGCCTTCTAGAGAAATAGCCTCCATAAAGTCAAACGGATTTTCACTGTTAAAGTGTTTAGGACATCCTAAGCTTACTAATAAACGATCCGCTACGAACTCGATGTATTGTGCCATTAAACGAGCATTCATTCCAATTAAGTCAACAGGCAACGCCTCAGTAACAAACTCTTGTTCAATTTTAACTGCATCTACAATCATTTTATTAACGTCTGATTGCGACAACTGATTTTTTAACATGCTATATAACAAACAAGCAAAATCGCAATGCAAACCTTCGTCACGAGAAATGAACTCATTCGACGTTGCTAAACCAGGCATCAAACCACGTTTCTTCAACCAGAAGATAGAACAGAATGAACCGCTAAAGAAAATTCCTTCTACCGCAGCAAATGCTACTAAGCGTTCAGCGAATGTTCCGTTTTCAATCCATCGTAAAGCCCAATCTGCTTTTTTCTTAACACATGGAACCGTTTCAATTGCATTGAACAATCTTGATTTTTCGTTATTGTCTTTTACATACGTATCGATTAACAACGAATACATTTCTGAGTGGATATTCTCCATCATAATTTGAAAGCCATAAAAACAACGAGCTTCAGGAAGCTGCACGGCATTCATCATATTAACGGCTAAGTTTTCATTTACGATACCATCACTTGCAGCAAAAAATGCAAGTACATTAGTAACGAAATGTTTTTCTCCATCATTTAGTTTTTCCCAATCTTTAAAATCGGAAGAAAGATCCACTTCCTCTGCCGTCCAAAAACTATTTTCCGCCTGCTTATACATTGACCAAATTTTATCATACTTAATTGGGAATAATACAAAGCGATCTTTGTTTTCTTTTAATAAAATTTCATCATGGGTAAAATCTGTTGCCATATAAACTGAATTAATGATTAATAAATTTTGTTGGAGTAGTTGTACAAAGCAAGTAATAGCAAACGATTTTAACAATTGTTACTGTTCCTACTTTTTAACATTCGCGCTTTTGTTATGAACAAAACAAAAGTCGTTTTAGTTTTTTATCCTAAATTTTTTTGATTGAAACTTTTTGATAACAAAAAAGGATGCTTGTTGAAGCATCCTTTTAAAATTCTGTTTGTTGAAAGAAATTATCCTAAATAAGCTTTCAATAATTTGTTACGGGAATTCTGACGTAACGTTTTAATTGCTTTTTCTTTAATCTGACGAACACGTTCAGAAGTAAGGTCAAACTTTTCGCCAATCTCTTCTAGTGATAATCCATGTTGAATTCCGATTCCATAGAACATTTTAATTACATCTTGTTCACGTTCTGAAAGCGTAGCTAAAGATCGATTGATTTCTTTCTGTAATGATTCATTTAATAAACCAGCATCCGCTCCAATGCTATCGCTATTTTCCAAGACATCTAATAGGGTGCTGTCTTCACCAGAAACTAAAGGAGCATCTATTGAAACGTGCTTACCTGGCATTTTCATGGTGTTAGTTACTTTATCTATTGGAAGATCTAAAACAGCGCTAAGCTCTTCAGCACTTGGCTCTCTTTCAAACTTCTGCTCCAATTCAGAAAATGCTTTTTTCACTTTATTGGCAGCGCCTAACTGATTTAATGGCAGACGAACAATACGAGCTTGTTCCGCCAATGCTTGCATAATTGACTGACGAATCCACCATACAGCGTATGAAATGAACTTGAAACCACGGGTTTCATCAAACTTTTTAGCCGCTTTAATCAGTCCTAAATTTCCTTCATTAATCAAATCGGGAAGACTAAGCCCCTGAGTTTGATATTGTTTTGCTACTGACACCACGAAGCGAAGGTTCGCGCGCACTAATTTTTCTAAGGCACGTTGATCGCCCGTACGGATAAGTCGCGCTAATACTACTTCTTCCTGTGCTGTGATTAATTCTTCTTTACCAATTTCTTGTAAATACTTCTCGAAAGAAGCACTTTCGCGGTTGGTGATTGATTTTGTTATTTTGAGTTGACGCATATCTATTTTGTTATTAACACTTTAGTGATTTACTAAAAGAAAAAGCTATGATTTTTTCGAGGTTGCAATTTACGCATTAAAATCCCCTTGTCAAGTCTTTTCTTTAATGAATTTTAAATCTTTTTAAGAATAATAGTAAGTGTACTGAAAGCCAACTAGTTTAGTAATATAAGTGTATACATTTAATTTCGGTTTTCAAGGCCTCCCTAATACGAAACAAAACGGATTTTATTGTTGATAAAGAAAATTGATTTTTGTTTTTTTTTGCTTGTTATCTAATAAATTTACTATTGTAAAATAAAAAACTGTCCTATGTCTGATTTAACCCTTAATCAAAAAAACAAACTTGCTCAATTAGATGTGCTGTTTGCAAAATTTGAGGATGTTTTAAAAACTTCTAATATCGATGCAGATAATTTTTCGGAGCTTGTTATAATGGGGAAACTAAATTTAAACGATGAAGAGTTAGCAATGATGGATGACAGGGCATTACTTCGTAAAGACGTATTTAACAAGACAGCTGTTGCCAATAAAAAATCTTTTTAATTTCTAAGCTGCTTATTTTTAATTATACCTTTGCGGCAGAAAAATATGTTATGAGCGAGTCAAATAAATTAACTGATTTATCCTATTTAAGAAGTTTAACTGGAAATGCCAATGATAAAATGGCAAAGTACATTAGAATGTTCACTTCGGGTGCTCCTCTGAGTTTACAACAAATTGAAATGTATTCTTTGAATAAAGATTGGGATTCAGTAAAACAAAGTGCCCATGCATTGAAACCGCAACTTGGTTATTTTGGAGCAAAAGGAACAGAAGAGTTATTAAGAGAAATTGAAAGAATGTCAGGAGATAAAGTTGATTTGGATAAAATTCCTGAAGCATTAAAAAACTTAAAGGTACAATTAGATATTATTGTTGCTGAATTAGAATTATCCTTAAAAGAATTTGAATAATACAATGATAAATAAGAATTTAATATACATCGTTGATGATGTTCAGATGCAGCGCGAACTACTCGCAGACCATATAAAAGCAAATATGTCAGTATTCGAAATCCATTGCTTTACTACTGGTGAAGAGTGTATTGCTGCCTCTAAAGTTCGTCCCGCAGAAATTGTCTTTCTTGATTACAATTTAAATTCTCAGATCAAAGATGCAATGGATGGCGTTGAGGTATTGCAAGAATTAAAAATTATTTCTCCTGAAACAGAAGTGGTAATGATTAGCGGTCAGGATAAGATTGAAGTAGCAGTAAACAGTATAAAGCATGGGGCTTTTGATTATATTGTAAAAGGTGAAGGAGCATTTGTAAGAGCAGAAAAAGTGGTTTTTAACATTTATCGTTTTCATAAATTAACTGCTACAGCCAACAAATACAAATCATTGATGGTATTATTCGGTATTGGAATGATATTAATGATTGTTTTAGTTATTTACTTACAAAAGTACGGCTACATACGAAGTTCGCCTGGATGGTATTAATATTTATCCCGAGTTTATCACTCGGGATTTTTTTTGCATAATGGTTATTAGTTTTTAATGTTCATAAACAAGACACAAGTATGCATTGACTTGTTTGTAAGTTGATGTTTTTTAGATAGGTTTGTTTACTAAACAAACAGACTATGTCAAAAAATATTTTTGTCACAAAATCGCTTGATGTTTTATTAAAAGAGGCATCTCAAGAAGGAGAACACACCTTAAAACGGACACTTAGCAGGAGCAATCTAGTGATGCTTGGAATTGGTGCCATTATCGGTGCAGGAATATTTGTTTTAACAGGATCCGCTGCATCGCAACATGCTGGACCTGCTGTTGTAATTTCCTTTATTGTTGCTGGAGTTGCTTGCGCTTTTGCTGGGTTATGTTATTCAGAATTTGCGTCAATGATTCCTATTGCTGGAAGTGCTTATACTTATGCGTATGCTACATTAGGAGAATTCATAGCTTGGATTATTGGATGGGATTTAATTCTTGAATATTTATTTGGAGCATCAACAGTTGCGGTTGGCTGGTCAGGCTATGTGTCAAGTTTTTTAAAGGACTTTGGAATAACCATACCGGAAGCATTCTGTAGTGCGCCAATATCCTACGACACCGCAACGCATGTGTACCAGGCAACGGGTGCATTTATTAATGTACCAGCAATGTTTATCATTGGTTTAATGACTTGGTTATTGGTTGTTGGAATAAAGGAATCTGCCAACTTTAATAATGTAATTGTAGTAGTAAAGGTGATTGTCATTCTACTTTTCGTTTTGTTTGGCTGGAAATATATTCATGCTGAAAACTGGACACCATTTATACCTGAAAACACTGGAGTATTTGGCGAGTTTGGATGGAGCGGAATCGTACGTGCTGCAGGTATTATCTTCTTCGCATATGTGGGATTCGATGCTGTATCTACAGCTGCTCAAGAATCGAAAAATCCACAAAAAGATATGCCTTGGGGTATATTGGGGTCGTTAGTAGTATGTACAATCATTTATATTTTGGTTGGACTAGTAATGACAGGTATTGTAAGTTATAAAGAATTAAATACTCCTGCGCCAATTGCAGTTGCAGTAGACGCTGCAGGAGAAGGATTAAACTGGTTACGTCCATTGATTAAAATGGGCGCTATTGCAGGATTAAGTTCTGTAATATTAGTAATGTTAATGGGACAGCCACGAATTTTCTATGCAATGTCCAAAGACGGTTTGCTTCCAGCTTCTTTTAGTAAAGTACATAAGAAATACAAAACTCCTTATGTACCTACAATTGTTACTGGAGCTGTTGCAATGATTGTGGCAGGTCTTTTCCCAATTGGTTTATTAGGGGAGCTTGTTTCTATCGGAACGCTATTAGCATTTGTAATTGTATGCGGCGGAATCTTAGTTTTACGTTACAAACGTCCTGAACTTCATCGTCCATTTAAAACACCGTTATTCCCTCTTGTACCAATTTTAGGAATTTTATCTTCTTTAGGTTTGATGTATTTCTTACCTGGTGATACATGGATTCGTTTAATTGTATGGATGGCACTTGGCATAGTACTTTATTTCACATACGGTAAAAAGAACAGTAAATACGGACAATCGTAACAGCTAGTAATTAAAAATATGGAACAACAAACAAAACAAGAAGGCCTTCCGCGCACGTTAGGACTTAAAGATGCAACTATGATGGTTGCAGGATCAATGATTGGATCCGGAATTTTCATTGTTAGTGCTGATATGAGTCGTAATGTAGGTGGAACCGGCTGGTTGTTGCTCTTATGGTTAATCAGTGGTGTTATAACGGTAATGGCTGCACTAAGTTATGGGGAGCTAGCTGGTATGATGCCAAAAGCTGGCGGACAGTTCGTTTACATTCAACGTGCATGGGGAAATCTTACAGGGTTTCTTTATGGATGGAGTTTGTTTACCGTTATTCAATCGGGTGTAATTGCAGCAGTAGCCGTTGGTTTTGCTAAGTTCTCAGGCGTATTTTTCCCTTGGATTAATGTGCAGAATGTATTGTTCGATTTAGGGTTTGTAAAAATTTCCTCAGCAAATATTATTGCTATTGCATTGATTGTGTTTCTAACGTGGATAAATAGCCGTGGCGTGAAAGAAGGAAAGACCATACAAATGATTTTTACTTCTGCTAAGTTATTAGCCTTATTATTCATCATCGTTTCTGGAATTTATATCGGTTTAAACAAAGATTATTTCGCACAGAATTTTTCGAATATGTGGCAAAGTTCACAGTGGATTAAAAACACTGATGGTAGCTGGAACTTGCAATCGATTTCAGGAATGGGATTAATACTTGCTTTAGGTACTGCCATTATTGGATCATTATTTTCTAGTGATGCCTGGAACAACGTTACCTTTATTGCAGGAGAAATAAAAGATCCTCATCGTAATATTCCTAAAAGCTTATTGTATGGTACTGCTATCGTAACAGTGATTTATATGTTAGCGAATATCGCTTACCTTGGATTATTACCTGTGCATGGCGCGCCAAACGGAACTGGAATACTTGAACAAGGAATTCAGTTTGCTACCAACGATAGAGTGGGAACTGCTGCTGCTTCGCAAATATTTGGCGAAGGTGCTTTGTTTCTAATGGCAGGATTAATCATGGTTTCTACCTTCGGATGTAATAACGGATTAATACTATCAGGTGCTCGCGTTTATTACGCAATGGCGAAAGAAGGTTTATTCTTCAAAAAGGCAGGTACGTTAAATAAAAACAATGTTCCTCAATTCGCATTATGGATTCAGGCTGTGTGGGCAAGCATCTTATGTTTATCTGGGACGTATGGCGATTTATTGGACTATTGCACCTTTGCTTCCCTACTGTTTTATATTGTAACAATTGGTGGCTTATTCATGCTTCGTAAAAAAGAACCTGATACAGCTAGACCTTATAAAGTGATTGCCTATCCTATTCTGCCAATCCTTTATATATTGATTGCAACAGCTATTTGTGCTATTTTATTAGTCGCAAAAACACAGAACACCGTGAGCGGCTTAGTGATTGTAGCGTTAGGACTTCCTATCTATTATTTCATCAAGCCAAAAGCTGACGTAAAATAATTTTCAGGTTTATATACTATTTAATTTAATGTAGCGTTCGGGGTTTAATTCACCATTAAATCAACCTAACCTTATGTTCAAATTTATTACCTCCGCTGCAACCATAGTTGTTGCAGGCATTGCGCTATTTTTAACTTCTTGCGGGTCATCCACCGTAGCAGAAAGGAAACCTATCGACCGACTGGATTCAGTTAAAGTCGATACCGGAATTGTTAGAGAGTTAAAAGATGTTTATCGTGTATATCGATTAAATGACAATTTAGATCTTGTAAAAGATGACTTTTCGCTTTGCTACATGGATGATAGTGTTGCAGGATCTAAAGTTCTAAAGGCTTCGTTAGGCAAATGCGATAGCCTCAAAAACTTTCCATTCTACGATGACTCTATACGAGTGCTTGCTGATAAACATATTGTTGAGTTTAATAAAATCAATAAAATTATAATCAAACATGGTTTAAAATCACAAATGCTACAGGACTCCTTTGTTAATTATCAAAAAATAAATGATCAATACACCGATTATTTGTTTGGAAAATACTCTACAAAGCACTTTATTAAAATGACCGAGGATGAATACTGGAAAAGTATTGATAAACAACAATTCATTCATTCGCCTGAGTATGCCCGCTATTTATCATTAGCAAAAACTGATCTGAAAGGAAGCATTGAATTACTTAAGAAAATTATTTCAAATACAAAAGACTTTCAGGAAAAAACGGTTTATCAAATGGAACTTGCTAATACCCTGGTTAACCATGCCAATAAACTTGATAGTAATTGTATCAAAAACGCATTAAAAATTTATAGTGGCATTTTAGAAAGTCCAGATTACTCTCTCTACAAATTTGAAACATGGCGCAGATGGAGAGCTGCTACTCAGACCTTTATTTATGGGCCTGAAAAAGATGCCCCAATACCTAATTCAAAATACGATGCAGTACGTGAAAAATGTACTGCTCAAGTTTTAAAATATTATGTAGAACATCCCAAAGATCAAATGGCATTAAACCAGTTTTTAGATTTTGCTACGCATGGGACTGTTTACCGTGGAGGCGAGTACGAAGAAGGTAATCAAAATATGATTGAGTTTACTGAACTATTTCCATTAGAAAAAAACGATAAATAATATATTACCTATATTTATGGCCAATACATTAATATGGGGTTTCGGTTTCAAAAAAGAGTTTCATTAGGTGGCGGACTGGGATTAAACATCAGCAAATCCGGTGTTTCTCCCAGTTATCGCACACGCTATGGTAGCATCAGCTCTAGAGGATTTTCATTTCGCACAGGCATAGCAGGATTAACATACCGAAGTGGTTTTGGCGGAAGGTCGCGTAAAGGAAATGCAGGTGATGCGATATTATTAATTTTCGCTGCATTCTGGCTGTGTATTATGGCCATCTTACTCGTCTTAAAATTATTTGAATTGCTTATATGGCTTTTAGGAGAGCTTGTTCGATTAATTCAACGCATGCGCTACCGCTATCTAATCAAAAAAGAAGTTGAGAAATTTAAAGACTCAACTATTGTTACTGTTTTAAATTTTCAAGCCGATTCTCTACCAGAAGAAATGCGTGAGATGAAAGTTTTTTTTCAAGGAGCATTAGTCGATAATGGAAGTATTGTTGAGAAAGATCAGGAGGTAGCCACCTTTGTAGTAAGCGATAAAATTGGTAGAATGCATGCTAACAAAGCAGGCAAAATAAAATTTGCGAAACTACCAGGAGATCGTTTGAAGGTTGGGGATTGTGTTTGTTTGATAGAGACAATAATGGGCTAATTTGCTCGCGAGGGATCGAAATATGTTATTGAATCAATTTGCTAATGAGTTAATTTGCTATCGGTATTGACGACTTGTATTTCTTAAAATAGAATACTTAAAACCAAGTGATAACTCATCTAAATCTAAATGGCATTAACGCTCAATACCATGGGGGGACAGCAGCCCCACCCCGCAGTAAAATTACGCAGTGGAAAATAATTATTCGGTTATTAAACATTTACAAACGTTTAAGTTGAACTGATGACTTGTAATAAAGTGTATCCGAAGGATTCTACTTTATTGTTTGATGATTTGAAAATTTAAAATTTAAAAATTTAACTCTCTCCCAATTCATTGATAACACGCGAAATCACCTATTTGAAAATCATAATTCGATAATTCATATTGAGCATTCACTAATATTTGCGTTTCAAGTAATTTTCTTCTTTATTTTTCTACTTTTATAGCAAATACAATTTATGAAGAATTTATTTACTTTACTATTCTTAGTTTTCTTATCAAACGGATTAATGGCTCAAAGCATCATTAAAGTGCATGTGGAAGAAAACAGCTTTAAAACAACTTTGCCAGGAGCAACTATAGTTGTTAGAGGAACTACAAATGGCACTTCAAC
>CALQOD010000036.1 GCA_943332105.1 Chitinophaga pinensis
ATGGAATACAGTAAGTAACAATGGATATTTTCAAAGCATAGCAGCTGAAAGTAATAAAGCAAGAATGATTGGATTAAGTACAACCAATACTGGCTATGATCAAAATTCAATTCGTTATGCATTCTTATTAGATAATAATGCTACTTATCGTGTTTATGAGTTAGGTGTTTTTAAAGGAGTAGTTTCAACGTATGCGGTAAATGATACTTTTAAAATTGCAGTAGAAGCAAGTGCTGTTAAATATTATGTAAACAATGTACTCGTATATTCAAGTGCGTTGGCACCAACATTACCTTTATTAGTAGATGCCTCTTTGTATGATGTAGGTTCTACTATTACAAATCCTGTTGTGGTTAATTTTAATGGAGGGACTTTTGAAGCGGTTTCAGTTAATGCGGGAACTAGTCCACTTTATAATTGGAAGGTGAATGGTTTGATTGTACAATCAAGTAGTGCATCGAACTATACGAATACTACATTAAGTAATCTGGATGTTGTTACATGCGATTTAACTCCAAACCTTGCTGGTTGTAGTAATAATCAACCAATCAATTCAAATGAAGTGGTAAACAATATCATTGCTCCAACTAACATCGATTGTTATTTGAAAGGTGTGCCTGTTGCAACTTCATGTAATTATTTAGTGGAAGAAGTAAAATGGAAAACAACTGATTTGTTAAATACGAAAGCAACTACAAATAATTTAGTGAAGGTACAGTCCGATGGTGTTTGGGATGGTGGAGCTGCCTCATGGAATACAGTTAGTTTGAATGGTAGCTTTCAGTTTACTGCATCAGAAAATAATAAAGCACGAGTAGCAGGTCTTTCAACTACAAACGCCAATGCGCTTAATACAACTGTCGGTTTTGCTTTTCATCTTTTAGTAACTGGCGAGCTAAGAATTGTTGAGTCGGGAGTCGACAGAGGTTATTCAGGTGCTTATGTGCCAAATGATATTTTAAAAGTTTCTATTGAGGTTGTCGCGTTACAAAATCGCGCGAAGTATTATAAAAACAATGTGTTGCTTTATACTTCTACTGTTAATATTACTACGTTACCTTTATTGGTCGATGTTTCTATTTATAATTCTGGTGGTACCATCTCTAATGCATTGGTAAGTAATCCGAGTGCGGGAGCGTACACAGTAGGTGCAACCAATGTAGGAAGTGCAAATTACACTTGGAAAATAAATGGTATAACTGTTCAAAGTGGTCCTTTAACAACTTACACAAATGCAACTTTATTAAATACTGATGTGTTAACTTGTTCGGTTGTATCAGGATTTAATGGTTGTGCAGGTATTGTTTATACTTCAAATAATGCACGCTATTACGGAACAACTTTAGTCGTTACTAATCCTCCTGCTGTATGTAGCCCTTCTACTGTTGATCTAACATTGTCATCAATTACTGCTGGTACTTCAAGTGATATCACAATTTCCTATTTTATGAATGCGGCAGCTACAACTGCAATCTCAAATCCAATGTCGGTAGGAGCAGGTACTTATTATATTAAAGGAACTCGAGCAGGCTGTTCTGATATAAAACCTGTTACGGTTATCGTTAATCCATCACCGATAGTTGATGTTACGAGTGCTGGAAATAATCATCAGTTAGATTGCAACGTATCATCGATAGGTTTAAGCGCAACGGGTAGTGGTGTTTTATTATGGGATGATAATACAGCAAATCCTTCAAGGATAGTTACACAACCAGGTACTTATGTCGCGACTTATACAGCAGCTAATGGATGTAGCACTTCAACTAATTTTGTGGTTTATAATAATTTCGAGCCCCCTATAGTAGAAATACTAGGTAATACTTCTCCAATTTGTCAAGGGGCATCGGTTGCATTAACTGCTAGTCCTACTACTTTAAATAATGCAATTCGTTTTGATGGTACATCGCAGAATGTTGATTTAGGTGGTTGGTTTAATTACAGAAATTTTGCAGTAGAGATGTGGTTGAGACCAGGGTCAATTCAAACTCCTAATGCATGTATTATTGATGATAATTATTCATTCACTGGTCGTGGTTGGATTTGTCAGCAAAACAATGCTTCCACTAATCAGTATATCTTCTCATGTTATACACCGTATGGAAGCGTTGGAGTTACATTTACTCTGACAGCCAATTCCTGGCAACATGTTACATTAGTAAAGTCAAATACAGCATTACAGGTTTATGTTAATGGTGTGATGGTTACATCCGCTCCTTGGAATTATGGAGCTATTTATTATGATGGTTCTCAATTTTTGCGATTAGGTCGTTGGGGAGGTGGTGGCCGATATTGGAGTGGTCAGATGGATGAAGTAAGAATTTATAGTTCTGATATAAACGCTGCTCAGATAGCTGCTGATATGACAAGTAATTACCCTCAAACTACTGGTAATTTAGTTGCATATTATAAAATGGATGAACCCGATAATTCACTCGCAATTGATAACTCAACATATGTTTTTTGGCGCAATGGTTTGACAGTTGGCAATCCTAATTTTATTAAGTCGGGAACAACAGTTTCTAATACATTTACTTATAACTGGACGCCAGGAGGTGCGTCTTCAGCATCAGTATCATTTACACCAACTGCTCCAATAGTTTATTATACTAACGTAACAGGTAGTAATGGTTGCGTGCGAACAGAGAGTTCTGAGATTACCGTTAGTCTTAATGGCTCTGCATCCATAGCAGCAACTTCTGGATCTGTCTGTTTGAATAGTACTGCGCCTGTTATTACTTTAACGGGGTCAGGAGCTATTGCTCCATATACTTTTTTCTATTCGATAAATGGTGTTAATAATTCAGTTACTAGTGCAGGGAATAATACATTTGTAAATATTACTCCGCCAACAAATGCGGTTGGTACATTTACGTATGATTTAAAAAATCTGACTTATTCAAATGCTTCTTTTTGTTTACAAGCGCAAACCGGTTCCTATACATTAACTGTAAAGCCTAATCCTGTTTTACAAATTACATCACCGCCTGCAGTTTGTAATCCTAACGGAGTGAATTTAACCCAATCATCAGTAACAACTGGAAGTTCTCCAAACTTATCATTTGGTTATTTTAATAATAGTTTAGCAACTAGTGTTTTATCAATACCAAATAATGTAACTAGTCCTGGTGCTTATTATATCCAGGCCGTTGATACTTTATCTGGATGTAAAACAACTAATCCTGTTACTGTTTTAATAAATCCTAAACCGTATTTATCAAATGTAACTAATCCTGATATTTGTAGTGGTGCTGCTACAAATATTGTTTTAGTCGGTAATATACCTTCTGCTTTTTCATGGAATGTAAATTCAAATACTGCTAATGTATTGGGTGTTGCTAATGGTAATGGAACAGTTATTAATCAAACATTAATAAATCCATTGTCAACAGCGCAAGTATTTGTAGATTATAATGTAATTCCTACTGCAAATGCAACAGGTTGTGTAGGCGATACTGATGTGGTAACTGTAACAATAAATCCAATTCCATTTATCATATCTACTTCTGCAACTAAAATATGTTCTTCGGGATCTGCTACCTTGCAGGCTAATCCAACATCAGGAAATATACAATGGTATTCAACTAATACCGTTGGAGTGCCTTTATCGACTGGCACAACATTTAATACACCTATATTGAATACGGCAACTACTTATTACGCACAGGCAAACTATGGTATGTGTACAAGTGGTATACGCGCTCCAGTAAATGTAATTGTAGAAAATCCTGGTCAGTGGTTGGGTTATACCAACGATTGGAATACTTTGTCAAACTGGGGATGTAATCAATTGCCAACGGCTATTACCAACGTAACAATTCCAACTTCACCTGATGGTGGCTATTATCCGATTGTTTCAACTAATGCATTAGCATTATGTAAAAATCTTCAGATGAATTCTTCTTCATCTGTCACTATCAATTCAAATAAAGATTTGAATGTTTATGGTGATATTATAAATAATGGTTCGCCTAATTTCGGTTTAGGTAAGATATCGTTAAAGGGAAATGTGCTTCAGTATATTAGTGGAGCAACAACGCAAAATGTAAATCACCTGTTGGTTAATAATTCAAAAGCAGGGAATGCGATTAAGTTGAATGTAGATATTCAAATTGATAGTGTATTGGAATTTACGGCTGGAAGATTATCGCTTAATGGTAAAAACATGACCTTAGGTACAACTGCGCAAGATGGATTAGTGATAGGAGCAGGAATCAATAAGCATCTTAATGCAGAGTCTGGATACTTTATTTGTCGCACAAATCAAAATAGCACCTATACTTTCCCGTTAGGCGACTCCACAGATTATACACCATTCACAATTTCATTTATCAGCGGTACTCAAAGCGGTAGTGCAATTAAATCGAAAGTGGCTAAAGGTAAAGAGCCTAACTTGATTGTTACAACCGATTATTTAAATCGTTACTGGACAGTAGAGCCTTTGAATTTATTATCTACTATCGATTACGATGTGATGTACAATTATCAGAATATTACTGATGTGATTGGTTCAGGTGTTTTATATCCAATAAAGTATAATACTTTAAATGGCTGGACAGGTTGTCCGGGTTCTAATGCGAATACAACTTTAGGAATTACTGGTTCTCATAATTTATTAGGCAAATCATTTACATGGTATGGCTTAAATAGCTTCTCTAACTTTACAGGAGCTGGTAATAGTAGTCCATTACCAATTCAATTATTGAGTTTCAATGCAGTTAAAAATAATCAGCAGGTGGATTGTAAATGGGTAACAGCAATTGAAGTAAATAATGATTACTTTACAATTGAAAGAAGCGCAGATGCAATGAATTTTTCTCCAATAGGAGATGTTTATGGAGCAGGGAATTCCAATTTAGTTTTGAATTATTTATTTACAGATTATAATCCGCATTCGGGTATTAATTATTATCGTTTGCGTCAGACAGATTTTGATGGACATTCTACTTTAAGTGAAATCAAAGCTGTTGACATGGAGGTTATAAATGAAGTCAAGTTGTTAAATGCTTATTTTGCCAACAATGAGCTTGTATTTAATTTTAATCAAGGAGTTGCAATAAACAAATTGAATTTATATGATGTGTTAGGTCGTGTTGTATACGCAGAAGATTACAATAATGGTGTTTTTGTTTTCGATAAAATTAACATCCCTTATTTGTTGAGTGGAAACTATTTCCTTGAGTTAAGCGTCGGCGATAAACTATTTTCTAAGAAGCTGATAAAGCTTTAGATTGCCTTTTTAATTCATTTTTTTAAAATTATATTAGACGCTTTTCAGTAAATTGTTTTTTATTTTGGTATTGATCCGCATCAGTATTATCTTTAAAACTTATTAAAAGTAATAATCGCCTTATTTATGATGAAAAGTTATTTTGCTTGTGTTTTTATTGCATTGATATTAAATATTCAGTCGGCATTTGCTCAAGTTTATATTAATGAAGGGTCCAATAAAAATTACACAACAATAGCTGATGAATATGGGGATTATCCTGATTGGATTGAAATTTACAATCCTACTGCGGATACGTTGCAATTATTAAATTACTCATTAACAGATGAGGTTAACAATCCAACGAAATGGGTGTTTCCCAATACGCAGTTATTACCAGGAGAATACAAGTTAATATTTTGTAGTGGTAAGGATAAAAAACCGGTTACTTCATTTGTTGATGTTCTTAGTGCAACAAATTACAACCCTGTAGTGGGTTGGAATAATCATACCTTAACAAGTTCTATTGAATGGGATGGAGTGTCGTCGTTGTTGATTAATATGTGTTCTTATAGTTCAGCAGGCTATACGACCAATTCGGTTTTTAATCAAACTTCAATGCCATATAATGCAACGGTTTTAAATTATCAAGATGGTAGTCCAAATATATGCGATGCCCTTTATGGTTCTAAAACTAATCTGCGACCAAATATTAAAATTAATAATGTTGTAATTGGTAATGGTACAGTTCAAAATTCACCCTATGATTATCCCGCACCTTATGGTAATTGGTATTGGGCTTCAAAAACGCAAATGATAATACCTGCCTCTGAATTATTAGCAGCAGGCTTAACTCCAGGTTCAATTGATTCATTAGCGTTCGATGTTGTTTCCACCGATCCAAATACGTTTTATGATTATATTAATTTTTCAATGAAGCTGGTTGGTTACAACGAAGTGTTAAGTGATTTTGAGCCGCTTGATTATGATAGAAGATTACACACGAATTTTAAGTTAAAAAGCACTGGCGATACTGTTTATTTATTTTCTCCCAATCAACAACTGCAAAGTGCTTTTTTTGTAAATGTAAGTCAACCTGATAATAGTGTTGGATGTTTTCCCGACACATCTTCTAATATTGCAACTTTTTTAAACTCAACTTTAGAAGCGACAAATAATTCTTCGCAAGCTTATTATTCTTATTTGACACCTCCAGTTATTTCGATACCTTCTGGTATATACAATAATGTTTTTTCTTTATCACTAAGCAATCCTAATGCAGTTAATTCTGAAATCAGATACACTTTAAATGGAGATAATCCTGATTCATCTTCTTCACTTTATACTGGTTTGCCCATTCAAATATTTTATTCAAATGTTTTAAAGGCTAGAGCTTTTTCAACAACACTGTTGCCAAGTACTACTGCTACATCATCTTATCTTTTCGGGGTTAGTCATACAACTCCGGTACTTTCTGTTATAACTGATAATGATAATCTTTATGGTAATACTGGAATTTTCTCCAACTGGCAGTTCGATTGGCAAAAAGAAGCCTATGCTGAATATTTCGACACTACTAATCTGTTAATATTTTCACAGCGCACAGCTATGCAAATTGATGGTGGTGCTGGTGGTAGTCGTTCTCAGCCTCAGCATTCTTTCCGACTTGAATTTGACAATTCAGTTCTTGGTGATGGGCCTATAAATTATTCATTAATTCCAAATCGGAGTAGTCGTACTAAATTCAGTAGTGTCTATATCAGAAATGGCAGTAATTATTATTTAACGTTACCTTATAAAGATGCTTCACAAGTTAAATGCATGGGTGATGAAACAAATAATTATTATTCGGCGTGGACACCCATTTCTGTTTATGTAAACGGACAGTATTTTGGTATGTATGAATTAAGAGAGAAATGGGATGCTGAATATTTTGAAGAATTAGAAAATGCAAATCCTGATTCTTTAGATTTGTTATCACTTAGTTATTGGAATGGTAGTGTATTAAGAGCAGTAGAAGGTTCGGTTGATAGTTTTTTAGTTGACTACAATGCATTCAAAAATTTAAGTACATCCAATACAAATTACTGGAATAATGCAGACCAATTTTTTGATTTAAAGTATTATGCCGATTATATTATTGGTGAAACGTGGACAGGTAATGTTGATTGGCCGCAAAACAATATTAAAATCTATCGTTCTAATACTACAAATTATCGATGGAGATTTTGCTTGATTGATTTAGAAGGAGCAATGGATCCATTTGGATTTTCAAATGCATTTGATGATCATATTGCGTATGTTTTAAATGCGGATGCCAATAATCCATACATTAATATTTTCTTGAAATCAATTCAAAATCCTTTTTTCAAAAATTATTTCATTAATCGATATGCCGATCTAATGAATACTGCATTTCAATATAATAAACTAGCAACGATTGAAAATTCAATGTTTAATCAAACAGTTTTAGAAATGCCTAAAGAATATGCTAGATGGGGCGATCCTAATAATATTACTGGTCAGATGAATTTTTTTATTAATAATCATCAGATAATGCAATCTCAATTATTTGTAAGGTCTAATCAAGTTCGAAATCATATTCAAAATAATTTCTCGCTCGCTGCTCAGGTTGATGTCACCCTTGATGTGGTTCCAGCAGGGGCAGGTAAAATAAAAATCAGTACTATCATTCCTGATAGCTTGCCTTGGACGGGAGTTTATTTTAATGGCAATCCAGTTAAGCTTACGGCTCTGCCAAATCCTGGATATGAGTTTTCTTATTGGGATACCAACGCCGTTTTAAATCTTATTGATACTAATCTTGCTATCACTAGAAATATAATTGCTTCAACCACATTTAAAGCTGTTTTTAATTATACAGGAATTGGTGGGAAAATTTCAATATCAGAAGTGAATTATAATTCTGATAGCACACGCAATTCAGGTAATTGGATTGAGTTTCATAACTACGGTAATGATGCAGTGGATATGTCTGGATGGAGATTTACAGATAGTACCGCTGGAAATAATTATATTTTTCCGCAGGGAACTATTTTACAACAAAGTCAGTATTTAGTTTTGGTGAATGATACGGCAATTTTTCATAGTCAGTTTCCTCAAATAAATGCATTAGGCCCTTTTGGTTTTAGTTTTAATAATTCTAGTGAACCTCTTTCATTGTTTGATAAAAACAATTTAGTGGTTATTACAATGCGATATCAGGATACTTTGCCTTGGCCTATTCTTGCTGATGGATGGGGTAAGACGCTTGAATTAATAAATGATACATTAAATCCGTCTCTTGCTTCAACTTGGTTTGCAGGTTGTATTGGTGGTTCACCGGGTGGGCCATTTATGCCTTGTAACGAAAATTTGATTTTTAGCGAAGTGAATTATAATTCTTCCGTCAATGCTAATGCAGGTGACTGGATTGAGATTTATAATAATACAAACTCCACAGTTGATTTGTCTGGATGGAAGTTTAGTGATAGTGATAATACACATATCTATGTATTGCCAATAAATTCAATTGTTCAACCTGCTGGAAGATTTTTGTTAATACAAGATACCTTACTTTTTAAGTTTCGATTCCCTTTCATGCCAATTACAATTAGTCCGTTTGTTTTCGGATTTAGCAGTAATGGAGAAGTTTTAAGATTGTATGATGTGGATGGTAAATTATTTCAGGTTATGCATTATGATAATGCTGTTTCATGGCCTCAAGGTGCAGATGGAAATGGTTATACCCTTGAGCTAGTCGATTATAATGGAGATTTAAGCAATGGCAGTAATTGGACAATTGGATGTCCAGAAGGTTCTCCATATACAGGCATTATTAATCCTTGTCCAGTTTTATCAATTAATGAATCTGAAAAAATTGCTAGCACTATAAATGTGTTTCCGAATCCATCAAACGGTTTGTTCAACATTCATTTTGAAGAGGAGGAATTGTCTTCTTCTAAAATTCAAATTAATATTTTTAATTATATAGGTCAGAATGTATTTAGTGAAATTTTCCCTCCGTATACTGAAGATATCCAAATTGATTTCTCTACAAATCCTAAAGGGATTTATATTTTAAAGTTATTAATGGATGGTGTTTCTATCGAGAAGAAAATTATTGTTTATTAACTAAATGATCAGCTAAATGATTTACATCCTTAAAGTAATTATCACAATTTAAATGAGTTGTTATCGTTTAAATCAAAATCAGTTGTTATTATGCTTTTGAGAAAAATTTTACTTATTCCTTTTTTGATGCTAACCAATTTTGGATTTTCTCAAAATACAGGTATCGGACTTTCTGGCCTTTACAACGTGCAAACAGAAAGTTTTGGTGCAGGAGCTAGAGTGATTTTGTTTCCCGATAACGTGGTGAGTTTAACTCCACAGTTTTCTTATTATTTTGCTTCTAATAAAATTACAGAATGGACTATAGGTGCTGCGTTAGATTATAAATTTTTATATCGCAATAAGTACTATGCTTATGCACTTGTACATGGTGGTTATAATCGCTGGTCTAACTACGATGAGTCGTTGATGAAAGATGCTGAATTAAATAATTGGAATCTCGAAGGAGGTATTGGTATTACTACTACGCGCTGTCTACGACCTTTTGCAGAGTATCGCTATAATTTAAAATTTCAGGAGACGCATTTTAATGTGGGCTTAATATTAGTATTGGGCTGTCGAGGTGGAAGAGGGGAGGACTGTCCTGTTTATAAAGATTGACAAAATTAATTTGATATATGAAAACATTAAATCTAATAGCATGTTCATTGGTTGCTTTGACAATAGCATCCTGCTCAAAAGAAAGAATTGAATTAAAGCCTCAGCTGAATTCATATAGTTCACCTAATGCTTATCTTGATTCAAAGAAACAAGCAGAACAGGAATTTATTATTGATGGTTCACCAGGACCGATAGTAGGTAATCAAGGAACAACAATTTGGGGAGGGAAAGATTGTGTACGATTACCGAATGGAGATACGATTTCTTATCCTTTTACATTAAAATTGGTGGAGTTGTACACGCCTGCTGATATGATTTATTATCAGATGCCAACTGTTTCAGCAAGTCGCATATTAGCAACAGATGGAGAAGTAAGAATCAGAACTTTTAAGAATGGAACAGAGTTAAATTTATTACCTGGATGCGCAGGATTCATGGTAAGTATGCCCAATGATGCACCGCTTCCTGGTTCACGTAAAAAGTTCTACGGCTTTAATTCTGGAAGCATCGTTGACTTTACAGATGATCTTTCTTCTCTTGGTATTACTTCATCACAAAATTCGTTCTGGGGTGTTGATACAATTGGATACAATTCAATCATAGAACGCTTTGGATGGATTAATTGTGCGCAATTAGCAGGTTCAACATCTGGAAGTACTTTGTCATTTGCTTCTAACGTTGATGATTTAACGAATGTGGCCATCTTCGCGTACCTTCCTTCAACTAAAACGGTCATGCAATCTTATAATCAGTCATTGGGAATAATACCAAATGGCACTGATGTAAAAATCGTTGCTATAGCTGTAGATGGTAATGGTAGTTTGTTTAGTTATTATCAGCAGTTAAATGTAAACGCATCTCAAACTATTCAAGTGACCATGTCACAAACTACGGATGCGCAATTAACAGCTTTGCTTAACTCGCTTTAATCAAAGTAATCTTCTTCGTTACTTTTGCCGCACCAATAACAATAAAAAATGCCTTCGTTAAATTTATCCCAAACTTCTCTAAACTTTTGGATGCCTATTTTACATAAGGTCATCCTGCAAATAAAAGTTAGTATATCTTTCACAACCCTAATAGTTCAGGTGTTTTATAATGATATTGATTGTTAAAGTGCTTTTCAATAACCCGATCAAATAAATCGGATTTTTGATTATTGGCCTTTGAAAATAACGTTGCACAAGCCCATACTTTTTTCTCATCGTATTCAAAAACGTTGAAAAGGTCAGAATCAATATCAAAAACAATTTCAAAGCACTTAATTAAACGCTCCGCTAAAAGCGGATGATTAAGATATTCCTTAGCTTCTTCAAGGCTAGAAAGTCCATAGTAAGTACTATTATGGCTGCTACCAAGTCCTGTTAATTGGGGGAATATAAACCATATCCAATGACTTACTTTTTTACCAGATTCAAGTTCTTTGATAGCTGAATCATAAAAAGAAATAGCGTCGCTATAGGATGGATTATTTTCCTCTTGTATTGATATAAATCGTGTTAAATTGGATTCCATAAGTCGTTTAAAGATAAAAAACGAGAAATAAAAAAACCCCCGTTTCCGGGGGTAAAAAAAGTAAAAAAAGACTCTGTTTGTAATTTTATTAGTGCTGAATGATGATTCTTCCAGTTGTTCTTTCACCGCCTTTTTCAATGCTGATAATCGCAACCTGAGAAGCAAAGTTCATTGTGTTAACATTAAGGATGTCTTTATCAGATCCTAATACATGCGTTTGCTGTGTTAAGATTCTTCCTTCAATATCCATAATGGTTACTACAAACTCATCGTTTGATTCACCATTAAGAACTACTGATAAATGATCGTTACAAGGAACCGGGAATACTTCATTAATTATAAGCGAAGAACCATCTGTTCTTGATGTCGAAGAACCACATGAAATAACACCACTTGATTTTGATTTAGCACAACCATTTGCATCAGTTACTGTTACAGTAGCTGTAGATCCTGAACATAGTGTAGAAGCAACATTTGTTAGACTGCCTGTATTCCATAAGTACGAAATAGGACTAACCGCACCTCCAGATATAACTGCGGTAGCGGTTCCTGAACAATTTCCTGTTGAAGTTCCAGTTGTTGCAATTGTAATTACTATTGGAGTAGGTTGAGTAAGCACAAATGCTTTGCTTCTTGAACATCCATTCGCATCTGTTGCTGTTACGGTATATGTTCCTGTAGCTTTGTTAGAGATTGTACTTGCTGTACTTAAATCGCTCCATAAGTAGGTATAAGATCCAAATCCACCGCTAACTGTAGTTACCACACCACCGTTAGAGCCACCATTACAAGTAATATTAGACTTTGTTCCGTTTATTGTAATTGTTGCTCCTTGTGTGATTATCACTGTTGCTGAATTGTTTGTTCCAGTTCCATCAGTTACAGTTACAGTATAAGTACTAGCAGAAATATTGTTAATGCTGTTTGTAGTTGCACCTGTTGACCATAGATAAGTGTAAGTTCCATTACCACCAGTTGCAGAAACTGAACATGAACCATTTGTTCCGCCATTACAAGTTACATTTACTTGTGAAGTTGTTAAGTTGATGTTGCCGTTTGTGCAGATTGTTACTGTTGCAGATGCTGAACATCCGTTTGCATCTGTTACTGTTATTGTATAAGTTCCAGGTAGTTTATTGGTGATTGAAGCTGTATTAGCACCTGATGACCAAAGATAAGTATATGCTCCTGTTCCACCTGTTGCACTAACACTTGCAGATCCTGTTGCAGATGTTGCATTAATTGCATTTATCTTAGTCGTAGTTAACCCAATTGCAGTAGGCTGCGTAATTGTTACACACTTGTAATTCGTACATCCATTTACATCTGTGATTAATACATTGTAAATACCTGCAGTTTTATTAGAAATGCTGTTTCCAGTTCCACCGCCTACCCATGCGTAAGTATAAGGAGCAGTACCACCAGTTGTAGTTAATACAGCTGATCCATTAGTTCCTGCATTACATGTTACGTGACTGATAGCGGCACTAGCCGTGATTTGTGCATTTTGGATAATGCATACAATTTTCGACATTGTACATCCATTTGCATCTGTCACTGTTACTGTATAGTTTCCTGCTATTTTGTTGCTGATAGAATATGTGGTTTCTCCTGATGACCATAAGTAAGTATAAAGAGCGACACCACCTGTTACACTAGCTGATGCTGAACCATTACTTCCACCGAAACAAGTAATAGTAGTTTTATTAATTGTAACCGCAATTGCAGTAGGTTGAGTAATTGCCACATGTCCAATGATAGTACATCCGTTAGCATCAGTTGCTGTTACAGCATATGATCCTGCTGGAAGTCCATTTGCAAATGCATTTGTATTTCCATTACTCCATAAGTAAGTGTAAGGCGCTGTTCCGCCACTAACTGTAATTGTTCCTGTTCCGTTATCTCCACCATTACATGTGACGTTACTTGATGTTGTCGATTCTTGTAATGCAGTAGGTTGAGTGATTGTAACACTTTTAGTAATTGTACAACCATTAGCATCCGTAACAACAACTGAATAAGTTCCAGCTGTTAATCCAGATATTGATGAAGTAGCACCAGTGTTTGACCAAACATAAGTGTAAGGTGCAACACCACCGTTTGTTGTCGCTGTTGCAGTTCCATTTCCACCACTATTACAGGAAACATTAGTATTGCTCATTGAAATAGTTAATGCAGTAGGTTCTGTAACAGTTGCTGACGTAGTTGCTGAACATCCATTTGCATCTGTAACTGTGTAGCTATAAGTTCCTGCTGCGACAGTAAATGATCCTGTTCCCGTATAAGGAGCAGTTCCACCGTTTGCTGTTACATTAACTGTTCCGTTGCCACCATTACATAACACATTTGTTGTAGTTGTAGTTACTGTTAATAGAGTAGGCTCTGTAATTACAACTGTATTTGTTGAAGATGTTGCATTAGGAGTTCCTGTAATCTTCATGTCAAATGCTGTAAGTACACCATGGTCTTCTAAAGCTACTGCAATTAGATTGTTTCCTTGTACTAAGTATTGCGATGGAATCGTACCTGAGTATTCCCACTCGTAGGTATAACCTTCTGCATTGCCACTTGAAATCAAGTTTCCGTTAATGTATAATGCATAACCATTATCTACACCAAGGAACCAGTTAATTGAATTTAAATCGTAGTCTGATAAGTCAATTGTTTTTCTTACAAATAAATCCATACCATCAGCAATATCAGCTGGCCAGTAAGTAGCGTAGTTGAACAATGAATTGTATTGAGCAGCAGCTTGACTTCCTGCAGTAACGTTACCAAATGGAGCGTCTCCAGTTGACCATCCTCCAGTTGTTGTATTCCATCCCGATGGAGCTGGTGCAAATTTGTATTCGTAGTTGCTATAACGGTCTAATACAGTATTTGAAATTGGATTATTACTGATAATTGAACATCCATTTGCATCTGTAATTGTTACAGTGTAAGTACCAGCAATTAAGTTGTTAATTGTTGCTGTTGCTCCACCATTTGACCATGCATAAGTGTAAGGAGTTGTTCCGCCATTTACATTAGCAGTTGCAGATCCATTGTTTCCTCCATTACAACTAACATTCGCTGTTGTGAATGATAATGTTAATGAAGTTGGTTGTGTAATTGTTACTGAAGCTGTAGCTGAACAATTATTTGCATCAGTTACAATCACACTGTATGATCCAGCTGATAAGTTAGATGCATTAGCTGTTCCTGACTGATTACTCCATGCATAAGTGTAAGGTGCTGTTCCGCCATTAGCAGTCACAGAAGCCGACCCATCAGAACCACCATTACATAGTACATTGCTTGATGATGATGTTAATGTTAATACAGCAGGTTCTGTAATTGTTACTAATGTTGAATAGCTACATCCGTTAGCATCCGTTACCGTTACGCTATAAGAACCAGAAATTAAATTATTGTTTGATGCAGATGTAACTACGTTGCTCCAGTTGTATGAATAAGGCGCTGTGCCACCAACAGCCGTAACTGTTGCTGATCCATTATTGCCACCATTACATGATACGTTAGTTGAAGAGATAGAAGCAGAAAGAGCAGTCGGTTCTCCAATGATTACACATTTTGAAATTGTACATCCATTAGCATCTGTTACTGTTACATGGTAAGTTCCAGCTATTAAGTTGCTTTCTGTAGATGTTTGACTTCCGCTGCTCCAAGAATAAGAATAAGGTGCGGTTCCGCCAACTACATTAACTGATGCAGATCCGTCATTTCCACCGTTACATGATACATCTGTTTTATTTGTCGTTGCTGTTAATGCGGCAGGTTCA
This sequence comes from Chitinophaga pinensis, assembly GCA_943332105.1. Lineage (GTDB taxonomy): Bacteria > Bacteroidota > Bacteroidia > AKYH767-A > OLB10 > CAINEC01. Next base: position 15,238 of record CALQOD010000036.1, read on the forward strand.
GTAATTGTTACACTACTTGATGTTGTACATCCATTTGCATCAGTAATAACTACGGTGTATGTACCAGCAGTTAAGTTTGTATTAGCTGCACTTGACCCACCTACATTCCATGAATATGAATATGGAGCTGTTCCACCTGATGCTGTTACAACAGCAGACCCATTGCTTCCACCATTACATGAAACATTAATTGAAGATATACTTGCAGTAAGTTGTGTAGGTTGATTAACTGTTGAAGTTTTAGTAACTGTACATAGATTTTTATCTTTTACTGTAATTGTATAATTTCCTGCAGATAAATTTGATATTGATGTAGTGATTGCGTTATTCGACCATAAGTAAGTATAAGGAATTGTTCCACCATTTACTGATGTTGCAATTGCTCCGTTAGTGCCACCATTACAAGATACATTCGTTACTGTGTTAGAAATAACAATTGGTGTAGGCTGAGTAATTGTTACACGTTTAACCATTGTACAACCGTTTGCATCAGTAACTGTTACTGTATAAGTTCCTGCGGCACGACCAGTAATGTTTACAGTGGTAGCACCAGTTGACCATAAATAAGAATAAGGTGCAGTTCCATTTGATACTTTAATTCTTGCCGAACCTGTTGTTCCACCATTACATTTTACATTAGATTTTGTAAAGCATGCTGACAACACAACTGGTTGTGATATGCAATAAGAAGCTTGGTAAGTACATCCTTTATTATCTGTCACAGTTACCGTATAAGTACCTGCCGTTTTACCACTAATCATGTTTGAAGTTGATCCAGTAGACCATTTATAAGTGTAAGGAGCATTACCACCATTTGTAGATGAAATATCTACTGCACCGTTGCTTCCTCCATTACAAGAAACATTGATTTTATTTACTGTTAATGTAATAGGGTTTGGTTCTGTAATTATAGTTGAGAAAGTTGCTGTACAACCATGAGCATCTGTTACAACAAGTGTATAAAGACCTGCTGTACGGCCTGTTAAATTAGGGCCGTTAATGCCACATGCCCAACGGTATGTATAAGGGCTAGTACCACCTGAAGCAGTAACTGTTACTGATCCATCATTTCCACCATGACATGTTACTTGTGTAGTGTTAAATACAACTGAAATAGCAGATGGTTCCGTTACTACTACATTTGAAGAGCCAATGCAACCAATAGCATCTATTATATTTACAGTGTACGTACCTGCAGCAACGTTAGCTATCGAATTTGATGTTGAAGCGTTGCCTATCCATGAATATGTAAAAGGAGTAGTGCCGCCATTCACAGATAAAGTAGCAGCGCCGTCAGATCCACCATTACATAATGGTTCAGTAATACTTGATGTAAGTACTAATTCAGGACCTTGATTGATTGTTGCGCTAGCAGTTGAAGTACATCCATTAGCATCTGTAACAATTACTGAATAAGTACCAGCTGTGATATTAGAAATACTTGCTGTTAAATCTCCTGTGTTCCAATCGTAAGTGTAAGGAGCTGTTCCGCCATTTGCATAAGCAGTTGCATTTCCATCATTACCACCATAACAAGTTACATCGTTTGATGTTGTTGATGCTGTTATTAGAGTAGGTTCTGTAATAGTTGCTGATGTTGTATAAGAACATCCATTAGCGTCAGTTACAACCACTGAATACGTACCTGCTGATAAATCGTTTGAAGTTGAGTTGTTACCTGAATTGCTCCAAGCATATGTGTATGGTGCTGTTCCTCCAGTTGCATAAACTGATGCAGATCCATTATTTCCACCATTACATGAAACATTAGTTTGGATTGTTGTTGCCGTTAATGCTGTAGGTTCAGTTACTGTTGCTGATGTTGTAGTTGTACATCCATTGGCATCCGTTACTGTATAGTTATATGTTCCAGCAGCAACAGTGAAAGATCCTGTTCCTGTGTAAGGAGCGGTTCCTCCATTAGCAGAAACATTTACTGTTCCGTTTCCTCCATTACATAACGCATTAGTAACACTTGTTGAAGCAGCTAAAGCAGATGGTTCATTTACGGTTGCAGATGTTGAAGTTGAACAACCATTCGCATCAGAAACTGTATAGTTATAAGTACCCGCAGTAACAGTAAAAGAACCTGTCCCTGTATATGGAGCAGTTCCTCCATTAGCAGAAATATTTACTGTTCCGTTTCCACCATTACATAACGCATTTGTTACACTTGTTGAAGCAGCTAAAGCAGATGGTTCATTTACGGTTGCAGATGTTGAAGTTGAACAACCATTCGCATCAGAAACTGTATAGCTATAAGTACCCGCAGTAACAGTAAAAGAACCTGTTCCCGTATAAGGAGCAGTTCCTCCATTAGCAGAAACATTTACTGTTCCGTTTCCACCATTACATAACGCATTTGTAGTTGAAGCACTAGCAGTTAATGCTGTAGGTTCGTTGATTGTAAAACTTAAAACTTTACTACACCCATTAGCATCTGTAATTGTCACGCTATAAGTTCCAGCTGTTAATGTATTTATATTTTTTGTTGATGGCCCATTAGACCATACATATGAGTAAGGCGATGTTCCGCCATATACTGTTAATGAAATTGATCCATTATTTCCACCTTTACATGTAACATTTGAAGTTGTTCCAGATGCATTTAATGCAGATGGTTGTGATAGTGTTAATGTAGTAGAAGTGGCACAGCCATTTGCATCAACTACGTTATAGATGTAAGTCCCACTGATTTCAGTAAAAGTTCCCGTGCCGTTGTAAGGAGAATTACCTCCATTTGCATTAACAACAACATCTGTATTGTCGCCATAGCAAGCTATAGGAGGACATGATGCAGTTGCCGTTAACAATGTTGGTTCAGTTACACTAACAGGTTGCGCAGACGCACATCCATTAGCATCTGTTACATTGTATGAGTAGTTTCCTGCGTTTACATTGTAGTTTCCTGTTCCGTTATAAGGAGCAGTACCACCATTCGCATTTATGGTTACCGTTGAATTACCACCGTTACATGCAACTGTAGTTGCTGTTGATGAAGTAACTAATTGTGTGGGCTCTGTGATAACGAATGTAGAGCTTGCATTACAACCACTAGCATCTGTAATGTTGTATGTATAAGTTCCTGCATTTAAGTTGAACATTCCAGTTCCACTAATAATACCTGTTCCTCCAAAACCTGCAACATTTACTGCTGTCGTTTGTCCCTTACATAAGATCGGATTGTAATCAATATTTACAATTAATGGGTCAGGTTGAGTAATTGTAAATGTTAATACAACAGGGGCAGTAAAGCCATTCGCTGAAGAGTAGTCTTTAATTGTTACTGTGTAAGTACCCGCTCCTAGATTCGCAAGATTTTGTGTAGTTGGTCCATTACTCCACTTATATGAGTAAGGAGGTAATCCATTTGTAGGCGTGATGTTTATTGATCCAGTATTTGAATTTCCACAATTTGCATTTAATCTATTACCTGATGCGGTCATCGGACAAACTAAATAATCTCCTGTAACATTTCCATCAATATAGTTAGCATTAACTTTAGTAACTGCAGCGTTTAATAATGCGCATGTATATGCAGCGTTTACTGTGCAACCACCAATTTTTGCATTAGCAGTATCAAATAACATTTTTACTGTCCATCCTTTAAATGCGCCAGAATCAATTAATAAATCTTTTAGATTCCCAGATGCTAGTGACCAATTTGGATCCCATTGATCAAAGCCTAAGTTAAGTGCCAGACTCGCAAGGTTACCCGCAAATAAGTTGCTTTGCCATGAATTACATGTTGAAGAAACAGTTCCTGTTCTTCCTGGATTTACTGAATTTCCAGCAGGTAGTGGATTAATACCACTTGTTTGAGGTAAGAAATCCTTAACTGCCTTTGCAGTAGTCAGAAGTAAAGTGTTTGTGCAGCCAATGGATAAACCGTTTGGAAATGCCAAAGCAAAATTATTAGTCAGGTAGTTTGAAACAGCAGAATAAGATGCTGAATTCGTGTTTGTACATGACCATTGATTTTGTGTCTGAGTATGGTACCCAGGACAAGATGTGAAAGTTTGCGCATAGCCCGTAATTGACGATACAAGCACAAACATCACCAATAAAAATTTGGTTAGTTTTTTCATGATGGTTTTGATTTTAATATTGTTTATTCCTTTTCAGAGAGGGCAAATCTAGACATAGTAATCGGTTATATACTTTAATTTATCAACAAACTTATTAACATTTTTGTTAATAAGTATTTACTATTATTATATTTTTAAAGCAGGAATATTGAGAAATTAAATGTTATAAAATATTGATTTTCAATAGTATAAAGTTAAATATTGAAGTTTGAAAAATAAAATATATAGGTGCTTACACCTAAAAATTATTTAAATAAATATGATAATAATTAGTTTTTTTAAAATTATACGTAATATTAATTTTATAATAAAAAGTTTTTTATTTAAAGTTTTATATAAAGGTTCAATTGTCTAAAAAACAACATAACGTTTTAATAATTGCTAAAGAAAAATTGAATAAATCTTATTGAGTAAAATTGACCCGTATTGTTGGACTTTTTTACGTTGGTTTTGGGATTGATAAACTTGTTGTAATATTTTAGTTTTAAAATTAAGTGATGAGGAATCTTTATAATAGAAAAGAAAATGCTAATCATATGAATTTGGTAGCTATGGCGCAAAATGTAATGGGTTTTGTTTTATTAATGGGTAAAGGGTTTGTTCCTAGAGAAGAAAACACAGATCATTTCGAATAATTGATAATACTCCTGTTTACCATTCAGCTATTAATATTTTTCCATTTAAAATTCCATCTTCTCGCCTTAATTTATTTAAGTGGGGAAGTTTTATCCATCCATATATGATGATGGGAATGCCAGACACAAGTGGTCTTGTTAAACTTTATGTAAGTTTTTATCAAGAGAATTACCTGCTTTGGATCTATTGCAAGCTAGACGAAGAGATGAATGGAAAATGTAATTTTGTTAGTGGTATTATAGCATAGACACTTAAAGTGAAAGGTGATTCATTGCAATTAGCAGACTTTCGATTGTTTTACGCGTTATTATGTCGGATGGACTTTATCAAGGATAATGAAGATTTTGCGAACTCATTTACAACGCCTCAAGATTGGACAGTAGAGTGGGAGGTAACCGCTAATTGTAATATGGTCTTTTCTGCTTTAAGAAATACAACCTATTCAAGTCATAAAGAATTGGAACAACGTATTGAAGATACACCCGATTTTTTGAAAGAAAGCATTAGGATACGAGCTTTGATATCATAGTAATTTGCTATCTGCATATTTTTATTTGCAATTCTTTATTGCCTACGACTCTTAGATTTATTCAATTTTATTAACAACTACCTCTCAAAGGAAAGGCTAGCAAGTTTATAATCAAATGCTAACGCGAATATCCATACAAATTGAGTAAATCATTTTTCTAGAATGTAAAAATGTTTTAATTTCACCCCGGAGAGTTGGTTCCGAGGCATTGCTCGGAATTCAGAGTTTTACCTCTGAACAGTGTGGTCAATTTTCAAAGCCACAACACCTGAATTTTATGTTTCAAGTTTATATTTTACAATCTATTTTCTTCAATAAGTTTTATATTGGTCAGACCAATAATTTACCAAACCGAGTTTCTTTACATAATAAAGGAAGAGTAAAGTCTACATTACCTTATTGTCCATGGAAATTAATCGGCAGTTTTGAGAAAAGCACAAGGTCCGAATCAATAATTTTAGAACGCAAACTAAAAAATCTAAATCGAGAGGACTTAATAAAATTTATCAAGAAATACTTCCCAAAAGAAAATTTAGCAAGTTTATAATCAAATGCTAACGCGAATATCCATACAAATTGAGTAAATCATTTTTCTAGAATGTAAAAATGTTTTAATTTCACCCCGGAGAGTTGGCAGAGTGGTCGATTGCGGCAGTCTTGAAAACTGTTGAAGTGTTAAAGCTTCCTGGGGTTCGAATCCCTAACTCTCCGCCAAGGAAAAAAAATGCCAGTACAAAGTACCGGCATTTTTTGTTTTAAACGAAGCAAGCTTGCATGCGCAAGTTTAAAACAAAAAAGGACGATGAGCGAAGCTCTGGTATTTAATTTTTTCCTTTGCTTCCCTTCACAAGGGGATCAGCGAAGCTAATCCCTAACTCTCCGCCATATAACATCAATGCCCCTTATGGGGCATTTTTTATTTTGTGGTTAAGCAAAGCGAATAATCCCGTAATTGATTTAGAAATAAAACGTTGATTTAATTAAAGCCAACTAGTCTGAGTGAATAGAACGATTCTCAAACCACAAGTTTGAACTCGAACGCAAAAGACTATATTTGAAAAAAAACAATATTTTATGCTCACCGGAACACATGTGTCAATAGATGATACTCGTAATAATGATGTCCTTATTTACATTAATGGTGATTTATTTCATCGGAATGAAGCAAAAATTTCTGTTTTCGATAGTGGTTATCTGATAGGTGATGGAATATGGGAAGCCGTGCGCCTATATAATGGAGCACTCGTTTTTATTGATCAACATCTCGACAGACTTTTTTCGGCGGCTAAATCAATTGGACTTGATCTTAAGTTATCTAAGGTTGAGCTCATCAGTGAGATTTACAAAACACTGAAGGCTAATAGTATGGAAACAGATGTGCACGTAAGAATTATGTTCACTCGAGGTACCAAGAAAACACCCTCTCAAGATCCAAGGTATACTATCAGCGGTCCGAACCTCGTAATTATTGCTGAATACAAAAAAGCATCGGAAGAGGTTAAGAGAAACGGAATCAAACTCTTTACTTCTACAATTAGAAGAGGTTCTCCTGATTATCTCGACCCAAGACTTAATTGTCATAGTAAACTTCACGAAGTGCAAGCGTTAATTCAGGCACTTGAGGCGGGTGCTGATGAAGCTCTTATGCTAGACCAGCACGGCTTTGTAGCAACCTGTAACTCGACTAATTTCTTTGTGGTTAGAAATGGTGCGGTATGGACATCCACTGGTAAATATTGTATGAACGGTATTACACGTGCCAATGTTATTGCAATTTGTAAGATGAATCAAATTGAAGTTCATGAAAAAGACTTTTCCTTGTTTGATGTTTATAGTGCTGATGAATCATTTACAACAGGAACATTTGGTGGATTAACACCTGTGATAAAAATTGATGGACGTATGATAGGAGAGGGTATGCCAGGTCCTATTACTGAAAAATTAAATATGCTTTACAAGAATTTAATAGAAGAAGAAGTAACAAGTTCTAAAAAAAATAATCATGTCAACTAAAAGACTTTGCCTTTGGTCGGGACCAAGAAATATTTCTACAGCACTAATGTACTCTTTTGCACAGCGCCCGGATACAGTTGTATTTGATGAACCACTTTATGGATATTATTTAAATCAGACAAGCGCAAAAGAATATCATCCAGGCGCAAAAGAAGTTATGAATGCAATGGAATGTGATGGCGTTAAGGTCGTGGAATTTATGATGGGAGCATTTCCTTCCGAAGTGGTGTTTTTTAAAAACATGTGTCATCATTTACTCGATTTGGACAGGACATTTATGAAGGATACCCTTAATCTGATTTTGACACGACATCCTGCACAGGTTATTGCGTCTTTTTCAAAAGAAATCCCTAATCCTAGTTTGTTAGATATCGGCATTAAAACGCAAGCTGAATTATTGCATGAATTACAAAATAGGAATGCCCACTTTTTAGTAATCGATTCTAATGAACTTTTAAAATCACCAGAGAGTTATTGGAAACTATTATCGGAAAATTTGAATATTCCTTTTTATCCAGAAGTGCTCACATGGGATAAAGGTCCTAAAGCTTATGACGGTTGCTGGGCTCCTCATTGGTACAACAATGTTCATCAGTCAACAGGCTTTCAACCTTATGAAGAAAAGTCATTGAGCGTACCCGACCATTTAACCGATTTGCTCAATGAAGCAATGCCTTATTACAATGAATTGTTGTTACATTCTTTAAAGCTAACTAACAACTGAAATATTTATTTATAATAGCAACTACTTTAAGTCAATGAGTTCATATCTTACATAAGAACTCGAATTGATCACGTTGTTGTAATCAATTAATGGTAATAAGAATGATCCATTTATAGTCAAGAAATTTTCGACCATAAAAAGGCTTTCTTTTTTAAGAGTTGTAGATGTTCCAAAATAAACATTACTGATTCCTTTTTCATTCATCTCAACAAACGAAATATCGTTTCCTTTTTGTTTTGCATCATCGTATTTCGTCTTAAAAGGACTAAGTGAACTAGCCTCAATATTTTTAGCATCAGGAATGCCTAAACACATATAAGTGTTGTTATTCTTTTGGTATTTATGAATACCAGTTTTTGCTGATCCTACATTTCGTGTAGTATTGACAAAAAAATGAGAAGTAGCAATGTCATTATTTAAAATATTGAAAGCAATAATTCCAACATTGTCTGATAGAATAGACATTTCAGGACTGTAACCAACAACCTTGAAAGCATTAAAGAAAAATAGTAATGAATTTCCATTTCGTTCAATGGAGTTAAAACCATAATCGCACTCAATAGGACTCTTTCCTTTATTACTTGATTTGATTTGCTCGTTTAATTGATCACTGAAGTATTGCTCTTTTTGTGATATGGTTTTTAATTCATTGCTATTAATTGACCAGCTAAAGAATCCACATTTCTTTTGCTTAAAATCTTTGAAAATACCTCCCAATGAAATTTTATTGTTCGGTAAAATCTGATACGATAATTCATTAGCAGTTTCAATATACTCTTTTCCAGCATTTGAAAGATTGTATTCTTTTATTTTGAAATACAAAGCACTATTAATGTTAGCCTGATTGGCTAATGTAATAGGCAGGAATTGAGGTTCAGTAGCTGATGATTTTAACATGCAAAAATTATTTTTTACAATTTCACCTGTAAGGTACGAAGCAAGATAAAAAATATTTCCATCATTGTCGATCTGATAATTATAAGTAAGTGAAGCGATGTTATTGTATTTATTCGGAATAGTTTTTTCTGATACTTTTTTAAAATCATCTGCATTTAAAATGGTAACTGTCGTTTCTTCGTTTTTCTTTTTATCCAGAAACCTATTAGTCACAAGAATTTTTGAGCTGTCAGTTGAAAACGAAAAATAAAAATCTCTGCCTCCAAAGTCAAATATTCCAGATTTTATTCTTACTTCTTTGTTTGGCGAATCTTTGATTTCTCCACTAGCGGAAATAGTTTTAATATTTAAAGCTTTTGTTTTATCTGATTTCTCCCAGGTAGAATAAAAAACTACTATTTTATGATTCATATAATAAATTCCCTCAACAGGTTCAGATGAAACATTTAATGAAAAATCCTTAGACCAAATTTTACTTATTGTCTTTTTATTAAATTTTTGAATAGTGAATTTTTTCATCATGCTCGATCCCATTCCTTGATTAGTAGATAGAACATAAAAACCTTCATCGTCTGTACCAAGCACCTCTGTTAAGTAATCTCCTGTGGCAAGTTTAATCTCTGCGCTCGACTTACTTACAACAGCAGTTTGTGCATTGCATTCATGAATTGATGGAATAAAAAATAATAAAGTAAATGAAATAATTAGTGTTTTCATGGATAATGATAGTTTGGTTTCTTCGATATTAAAACACTTTAACCATGTAACTAAAACAGGTGTGTTTTGATGGGTTCAAAAATAGCTAAATTAATGGAGAGGAAAATTTTTAGTCGATTGGATTTTCACTTCTTTATTTGAGAGATTAATACGTTTAATTTTCCTAACTTTAACGCACATTATTTACCTATGCGTCGTTTATTATTTATTATCATTTTAGCTTTTTCCAGCAGTTCATTATTTTCAAAAGGTCTGCAAGCAAAATTTACTTGGTGTTCGTTCTACGCACCTGGAAACGGACCTTATGTAGAAACTTATTTAGATGTTATAGGGCAGTCTTGCAATTTTGCAAAAGTTGTATCCGGGAAATTTGCAGCATCAATTGAAGTAACTCAGGTGTTCTATCTCGGCGATTCAATCAAAGCATTTAATAAATACAATTTATTGAGTCCTGAAACAGATGATACCAATCGCCTCGTTTTTGATTTTACCGATCAGCAGCGTGTCTCATTAGCAAATGGTAATTATGTGATAGAGCTGACTATTAAGGATAAAAATAATCCAGGTGCAAAGCCTTATGTATTGAAGGATAAAATAAAAGTTGATTATTATCCAAACATTGTTGCGATTTCGGATATTGAACTCCTGACTGAGTATTTATCCAATACAGTTAATTCAAAAGTTAATAAAAATGGGTACGATTTATTTCCGCAAGTGAATAACTTCTTTGATAAAAATCAAAACTCACTAAAGTTTTATGCGGAGGTATATAATACATCTGAAGTCCTAAATAATGATGCTTATCTTTTAAGTTATCGAATTCAAGCTCATGAATCACATCAGATTTTAGATAGTTACTCTAAATTACTTCGCCAAACAGCAAAGCCTGTTAATGTAGTAATGGCCGATATAGATATTTCTCAGTTAATATCGGGTAATTATGATTTAATGCTTGAAGTTAGAAATCGTAATAATGAATTATTGTCAAACCAGTCATTGTTTTTTCAGCGTATTAATGCACCATTAATAGCAACGGATAGTGATTACAAAGCAATTGAAGGCACTTTCGTTACAACTATTACAAACAGAGATTCTTTGTACGAGTCCATCAAATGTCTTTGGCCAATAGCATCCACTGCGGAAAATAATTTTGCCGAAAACAGATTGCTGGCTTCTGATATCCGACAGCTTCAGCAATTTATTTACGATTTCTGGGTAAAGCGAAATTCTGCTAATCCTGCATTAGCATGGTTGGAATATAAAAATCAAGTAGACCTAGTTAATAATGAATTTTCTGCGGGGATGAAAAAAGGATATAATACGGAAAGAGGAAGAGTGTTTTTAATGTATGGAGCACCTAATCAAATTTCAAAGCAATATAGTGAGCCAACTTCTTACCCTTATGAAATCTGGCAGTACTATAAAGTGAAAGATCAAACGAATCGTAAGTTTGTATTTTATACAAAACAACTTGCTTCAAACGATTTTGAATTGTTGCATTCAGATGCGAAAAGTGAGATTTCAAACATTAATTGGAAAGTTGAATTGCGTAAGCGAACCGAAACGCTCAACGATTTTGATAAACTGAATCCGAATAATAATTATCAGAATCAATCTGATCAGTTGTTCCAAAACCCCCATTAATATTTAATAGATGTCTTCAATAAAAACGGCAATCGTTATTTTAAACTGGAATGGGGAAGGTTTTTTAAAAAAGTTTCTTCCGGGTGTTATTCAGTATAGCAAATCTATAGCAACAGTATTTGTAGCAGATAATGCTTCTAATGATGGATCGATAGCTTATTTAAATTCATTAGGTGAGGATGTTAAAATTATTCAGTTTGATGATAATTATGGATTTACTGGTGGGTATAACCGTGCTTTAAAACAAATCGATGCTGAATATTTTGTCCTATTAAATTCTGATGTTGAAGTATCATCTGGTTGGATACAACCAATTATTGACTTAATGGACAATAACAAAGAAGTTGGAATTTGTCAACCGAAGATTAAAGGTTATCATCAGCCTACACATTTTGAATATGCTGGTGCTTGCGGTGGATTTATTGATTGGCTTGGTTATCCATTTTGCAGAGGTCGTCTGTTTAATTCGATTGAAGAGGATTTACACCAATATAAAAATCCAATAGAGGTTTTTTGGGCTACCGGTGCATGCATGTTCATCAGATCTAATTTGTATAATAAGTTAAATGGTCTTGATGAATATTTTTTCGCACATATGGAAGAGATTGACTTATGTTGGCGAGCGCAGTTAATCGGGCAAAAAATTATGGTAGTGCCTTCATCTGAAGTATACCATGTTGGGGGCGGCACTTTGCCTAAAAATAATCCTAGGAAGACATATTATAACTTCCGCAATAACTTAATGATGCTCTATAAGAATCTGCCAGGTAACAAACTATGGATAGTGATTATTATCAGGCTTGTTCTGGATGGTGTAGCGGGTTTGAAATTTATGCTGGATGGTGATTTAAAAGATACATTTGCGGTATTAAAAGCACATCTAGATTTTTATAAAAGCTTAATAAATGGAAATGTTAAACGCGATAATAGTTCCAAAAAAACACCAACTACTGTTTATCAAAAAAGTATTTTGTGGGCTTATTATATTAAAGGAATTCGTAACTATCAATCATTAAAATAATACTTATGAAGATTATTTGTGTTGGACGAAATTATGCCGCTCATGCAAAGGAATTAAATAATGCAGTGGAGGAGGAGCCAGTTATATTTTTGAAGCCTGATTCCGCTTTGCTGAATAATAATAAGGATTTTTATCTTCCCGATTTCTCAAATGATATTCATTATGAAACAGAAATTGTGGTGCGTATAAACAAGGCCGTAAAGCATATTGAAGAGCAATTCTCACATCGTTATTATGATTCTGTAACGGTAGGCGTCGATTTTACAGCCCGTGACTTGCAAACGATATTAAAATCGAAAGGTCTCCCTTGGGAGCGTGCAAAAGCATTTGATGGATCGGCAGTAATTGGGTCTTTTGTTCCGCTGGCAGATGTTGGAATTATATCCGATTTGAACTTTTCTATGAAACTAAATGGACAAACAGTACAATCGGCCAATAGCTCAGAAATGGTGTTTTCAGTTGATAAGGTTATATCATTTGTTTCTCGCTTTATTACCTTGAAAACTGGCGATTTGATTTTTACCGGAACCCCACAAGGTGTTGGGCCAGTAAAGGCTGGTGATCAACTGATAGGCTTTATTGGTGATCGTGAAATGTTTAATTTTAAAGTTAAATAAATACTACAAATGATCATTTATAAAATATTGATTATGAATCATTAATATTTTATTTAATTTAAACTTTCAATTTTTAATTATGATTG